>JAYVOX010000320.1:0-6587 GCA_043757695.1 Schlesneria sp. | reverse complement strand
GGGCATAATAGCCGCCAACTCCATGTTGTCAACGATCACGCTCTGCTTCTCTCGTTATTTTCTCAGTCAGTTCACAATGGTCTTACCCGATTGGTCGCTCTTCTGTGTTCCGTTCGGCTGAACACGTCCAAATCCGCAACTGATTGAAGTCACCGCGTTTGGCGTAACGCTCGGCCTTGGATTGAAGGCGATCGTTCCTGAATTACCGGAGAAACATCATAAGTGTGGAAGGTTCGTTCTTTTGACGATTCATCCTGCATCGACATATGGTCCGCGAAAGAAACCACTCTCGGCGGGAGCGGCATATTTCACGGCGAGAGCTGGGCTGGTGATGACCTTGCTTTCTTGATGGTGTGACAGCGTGGCGAGGTCGGTCAGCGTACTGGTCAGCAGCGTCCGTTCGATCGGGTACGGAGGTACTCCATTCGCGAAGAATTTTTCGATGTTGTGGGTCAGAGGATCGAAGAATCGAGCACCGGGCGGGGCGGGTAGACAGAAGCAGCTTGAAAGAGGTTCCGTTCGGCCTTCAATGTGGGCGGCAAACGCGAATTCGGACGTTTGCTCGATCAGGTTCAGTGCGGCTCCCCGCGTTCCATCGAGGTATTCGACCAAGACTGCTTGCGGTTTGAGAACGTTCTCACGAACGGGGCCAACGTTGGTGCTGGCACAGCGCGACAAAGCCGTGTTCATCAGCCGCCAAGACCAGCGACCGTCGTCGCCCGCCTTCCAAACGGCGTCCCCTTCGAGGAACTCGACCGATTTGACGCCTGTCTCGCCGCCGCGCCGTCGCTCCAACATGCACTGCAAGACTTCGAGTGCATGAAACAAATAAATCTCGACTGAACCGCGATCAAAGCCAAATGTGACGACCGCCTCTGTGAAAGGCGTGCCGACAGTCGGTTCGATCTCCGGCCGACGCCATGTCACCGGCAATGCGGAACCGGCCATCAGTCCGAACTTCAGTTCCTTCGCCGTTGCGACCATCTTCGCGGCGAGTTGATGATCGTACGAAAGATGCTTATCGACGAAGACCGGCACGCTGCGACCGGAGGCTTTGAAGACCTCGACGATCTGCTCGAAGAACTCGGCTCGCGGATAAAGGACTTGGCCACGCTCGTTCACCGGATAGTCGCCGTGCTCGACGATGAGCAGCACCGCATCGACATCGAGTCCCGTTTTGCCGTTCTTTCCACACAACGTCTCGGTGATCGACTTCGCCAGCTCAATGTCATGTGCAAAGCAGACGCTCGGCCCGAGATCGTCCTTGGGTTGCTGATGGTTCCACATGCGCACCAACTCGAACGGCGGCTGGTGATGAAACCCGTTCCGCGTGTACCCGTGAATGAACCGTCCAGCGATGTGATATGCGTGCGAACGGAGGCGATAGATCGAATTGATCGCTGCCACACGCGGCTTCTTGCCTGAAGCCACTGCGGTACGAACGGCCTGCTCCTGCGCGGTGGTTGTCGTGACAATGTTCATCGCGGTGACACCCGCGAGTCCCATCGAAGAAGCCGTCAGAAAATCACGACGGCTGAGAGAAGCAAGCGGAAACGACATCGCGTAGAGACCTCCTGTTGGTGAGCGAACCAGACCGACGAACGAATGACATCAACCGCCAACAGCCTCGGGTTGTGTGAAATCGACTTTGTCATAAATCTCGGACAGCGGGACGGTGACGTTGACCGAGGCGACCGTCAACGTGGCCTCAAGTCCGCGCGATTCGGTCAGCGTCCACGTGTTGTCTGCGTTCCGCTGGAACCGCTCGACCAGAGCTTCCTTCTGTGAAATCAACACGTACTCGCGCAAGGTTTCCAGCTTGCGATAGTGAGCGAACTTAGCGCCTCGGTCATACGCTTCGCTGCTGTCCGAGAGCACCTCAAACAAGACGGTCGGGTTCACGATCATGTCTTTGTGACCGTCGGCGAATTCCAATTCACCGCACACAATGCTCGCGTCGGGGTAAGCGTAGAGACCGGTCTGATCGATGAGAACTCGGAGGTCGTTGTTGTAGACGGTACAAGGCTTGTTCTTGAGGGGCTGCCGCAACTCTCCCGTCAAATTTGTTTGCAGCAAACTGTGTCGCGGCGTACCGCCAGCCATCGCGAAGATTTCGCCGTTGAAGTACTCGCTGCGGTATTCGGCCTTTCTCTCCAATTCCAGATACTCGGCGGGCGTAAACCTTTTGACTCGCGCGGGAAGACCCATCGGCTTGCTCCTCAGTAACTCAACTTCCAGTCGTTTCAGCTTGGATAAGGTGTCATTGGTTAGACAGGCTCACCTTGTTCGGGCCGAGTCTGCCTGCTCGGGAACTTTTCTGCAACGGGGTTCGTCGAACGAGCCAACGGCGGTTGGATTGTCAATTTTGGACACGATGGGAGGCTGCGATGAAACGCTTGCTGGGTCTTGTGCTGGGGATGTTCATTGGACTGACGAACGGTGTCGCCTCGGCGCAGGGCGTACTCATCTTTACGAATCATCCGGGACCGTTGCCTCGCCCGTTGCCGCACCACTCGATTCGACTGCCGCAGCCTCCTCCGCAACCTTCGGTCTCGTACAAGATCAAGGAGTTGGCGGTTCACGCGAAGCTCGTCGATCAGGTCGCACGCGTGCAGGTGTCGCAGTCGTTTGTGAACACCGGCAGCCAGCAGATGGAGGTGCAGTTCCTCTTCCCACTTCCTTATGACGGGGCGATCGACAAGCTGACGTTGCTCGTCGATGGGAAAGAGTTTCCCGGCAAGCTGCTGCCCGCGAAGGAAGCTCGCTCGGTGTATGAAGCAATTGTCCGATCGAACAAAGACCCGGCGCTGCTCGAATGGATGGGGAGCGGCCTGTTTCAGACGAGCGTCTTCCCTGTGCCACCCGGTGCCGAGCGGAAGGTCGTGCTGAACTACAACCAACTGCTGCGGAAGGAGCGCGGGCTGACCGACTTCCTGTTCCCGCTTAGCACCGCGAAGTACACGTCGCACGCGGTCGAGAAGGTCGAGTTCCAGATCGCGATTGAATCGGGGATCGACATCAAGAACGTCTACTCGCCCACGCACACGGTCGATATCAAACGATCTGACGCGAAGCACGCACTCATCACGTACTCGCGGACGAACGATGTTCCGACAAGCGACTTCCGACTGATGTTCGATGTGGACAAAGGGGCCGTTGGTGCGAGTGTCATCAGTTACAAACCAAAGGATGGTGAGGACGGTTACTTCCTGTTGCTTGCCAGCCCGCAAGTGAAAGCGGCCGATGCCGAGCGGCCCAAGAAGACGGTCATGTTCGTCGTTGATCGCTCGGGCAGCATGAGCGGCAAGAAAATCGAACAGGCCAAGTCGGCTCTCAAGTTCGTACTGAACAACCTGCGCGAAGGAGACCTCTTCAACATCGTGGCCTACGACGGCAACGTCGAATCGTTCAAGCCCGAGTTGGAGCGTTACAACGACGAGACGCGCAAGGCAGCGATCGGCTACGTCGAGGGACTCTATCCCGGCGGCGGGACGAACATTCATGGAGCACTCACGACGGCACTGGCTCAGCTCAAAGACAGCAGTCGTCCAAACTATGTCCTCTTCCTGACCGACGGCCTGCCGACGATTGGCGTCACCAACGAAGTGCAGATCGCAGCGGGAGCGCAGGAAGCCAACAAGGTCCGGGCGCGAGTCCTCTCGTTTGGCGTCGGCTATGACGTGAACAGCCGATTGCTCGATCGCATCTCGCGCGACGGCTTCGGCCTCTCCGAATACGTGCGACCTGACGAAGACATCGAAGCCCACGTCAGCACGGTCTACGGCAACATCAGTGCGCCGGTCCTGACCGATGTCACGGTCAACTTCGAATTGGATGGTCTCAAAACGGAAGGCGGGCCGGCGGTGAATCGCGTCTATCCGAAGAGCAACTTCGACCTGTTCGAGGGCCAGCAACTCGTCGTCGTCGGTCGCTACCGCAAGCCCGGCGCGGCAAAGGTCGTCATCAAAGGGCACGTCAGTGGAGCCGAACAGAAGTTCGACTTCCCCGCGAACCTGATCGACAAGAGTGGCGACGAGAGTTACGCCTTCGTCGAAAAACTGTGGGCCATGCGCCGCATCGGTGAGATCATCGACCAGCTCGATCTGACCGGCAAGAACGACGAACTAGTGAAGGAACTGGTCGAGCTTTCCACCAAGCACGGCATCCTCACTCCGTACACGAGCTTCCTCGCCGACGAGACCATGCGTCCGCTGGCCGATGCGAGCGGCATCGAGAGCACGCGACGAAGCCTCAGTGCGCTCAGCGAGTCGTCCGGCGTCAGCGGCGTCGCCCAACGATTTTCAAAGGGTGGCTTCCAGAACGCCCAGAATGCGGCCTCCCCTGCAAAGGCTCTCCCCGCTGCGGCAGCATCTGGCAGCGGCGCGGGCTTTGGAGGCGGCATCGCGGCCAACAGCTATCGCGACGCGAAGACCGATAAGGAAGTGGCCGCCGACTCGGTCAGGCAGTACGGCAACCAAGCGGTCTATGCTCGGAAGAAGTCCGGTGCGAGCGTTGCCTCCGGTCCCGTTGACGCGACCGGTCCTGCCGCCAAGGCCGAGCAACTTCTCGTCGTCACCCCCGAGACAGCCAGCCTTGATCTCGAAAAGGACAAGGCCAACATCGAAGTCATCGACCGCTTCACCGAGCCGTACTTCGCACTCATCACCGCCAACACCGTGGCCGAGAACCAAATGCTCAGCCAACAACGCGCCGATGAACAACTGCTGGTCAAACTGCGTGGGAAGAACTACTTGGTTCGCTAAGGATTCGCACATCAATTCAGTGGCAGTGGTTCGGGCTGAAGTCTCACGACTTCAGCTACGCCAGCTATTCCTGCGCAAGCCCTCAGAGTTTCGTGAACAGAGGCTCTGCGGAGTCACTCCATAGCGACAGCCCGATGGAGCAAGTCCCTCGGGCTGTCTTCTTATCCGGACAATGTTTTTATCCGGACAATGTTTTTATCGGGACAATGTTTTTATCGGGACAATGTTTGTCTGAACGGAACATGGATGAGTCGAGAAGTGATGGAATCAGTTATCGATCACTCTTCATCTGTGGGCAGCGGGACGGGGCCAGTTCCGTTGGACTTGTCTGCTCCGCTGCCGATAGAGGAGTCTGCGGAGGCCGAGTTGATCGGTTGTGGGCGGGTCTCGACCGTGTTCTTCGAGACGCGCGTCGCCGTGCGACCATCGAGGATCGAACGGGCGGCTTGACGCATCTCATCGTCACTGAGCCGTCGCAGATTGCCGAGTTCAACGAGCGGCTTCATCATCCGTGAGACTCGTGAGACGGTCGTCTCCATCATGCCGATCTCGATCAGGCTGCGACGCATGTCGCCCAAGACCTGAATCTGAGAAATGAACTCTTCTTGAAAGCCCCCGAGCAATTCGAGGGTTTGCACGGCATCGGCGACCGAGCTTGTCTTGCGGGCGAGCGTGTCCTGCAACTTGAGCATTCCGTCGAGGTTCTCTTGCGACGCCGCCACGTCCACATTCTTGGCATTCAGTTGTGTGTTGAGAGCGATCAGGCTCGTGGCCCGTTCGGCGGCGACTTCCACACTTTGGCTCCCCTCGGCCAATCGGTCTTCCAATGCCACCAACTTGTCGGAGACCGTCTGTGCGACATCCAAGTTCTCGGCGGCCTTCGTTAAACCGGTCTTCAATTCGGTAAGACCCTTCAAGCTATCGGACGCCTTGGTGAGTCCTTCGTTCTGGCCACGCAAGTCTTGCCCGAGGACCACGAACTGATTCAGCGCGGCTTGGGCCTGCTGGACATCGCCCGATTGCGAACGGACGGTCTCCTTGATCGCGACGATGGCGTCGAGCGTCTTGGCGGCCGACTCATTCGTCTCACGTTGAGCAACCAAGCGCGTCTCGACAGCCTGCATCTTGTCGAAGGCGGCATCGGCAACTTCCGTCACGGCCTGTTGCTCGATGAGTTTGGATTGCAGTCCGGCGACCAAAGCCAGCGACTTCGCGGCCTCATCGTGACGAGCCCCTTCCGCGACCAAGTTGCCACGCACTTCGCGGATCATCTGCAACGCGGTGCGCGCGTCCTCGATCTGTCCCTGCTGAGCCTTCAAGCTGGCGAGCAAACTGTTCGCCTCCCAGACTTCATCGCGGGCACCAACCAAATCCTGCATCCGCTGCTGAACCTGCGTCAGGTCTTGTTGTATCCGTTCCATCTCACGCGCCATCGGCCGTGCCATGAGGAAGTGGAGACCCACGAACCCCACCGTCACACCGACGACCAGCATCGCCCAGGATTGCTTTTGCTGATCGGCCAATTGATTTTCGATCGAATGCAACTTGCTGCTTTCTGACGTGAACACAGTAGCTCCTTCTAATCCCTCAGTGGGATGAAGTTTGGTAACGAGGTCATCCGAGACCGAAGTGAACGTCCTGAATTTCGAGGCGAATTTGTTCGAGCGAGAGAGAAACGTGAGACTACCTCGCGCGGCCTAAACTGAGTCTTTCCGAACGGTGGACGTAAGGCGAGCGGCAAGAAAAGATTTACCCGTAGGATGGACGCCTCGTCCGTCCGAGTCGCCGCTGGTAGTGACGGACGGACGAGGCGTCCATCCTACG
>JAYVOX010000319.1:0-6610 GCA_043757695.1 Schlesneria sp. | reverse complement strand
CGTAGGGTGGGCACTGCCCACCACAATCGGTCGTTGATGGTGGGCAGTGCCCACCCTACGGAAGGTATGGCCTTCGACTTTCCGGACAGACACCTAGCGCTTCCTGTCGCGGAGCGACGGGGCGACCTTGAAGAAGAGGCTACGTGGCAGACAGAACCGCTCGGCCTCCTCACCCTAGCCCTCCCTCTGAAGACGGGGGAGAGGACAGGAAGAAGACTCACGAACGACGAGACTCGTCGCGAGGCAACGGCTTCGTTCAGCGTCCCTGCGAGAACGGCCACTGTTGAGTAGAGCCGCTGGCTGGGACTCCGTCGGATGCGGAACCGCTGCCACCCTGTAGCGGTTGTCCCGTCCCGTTGCCGTTGTTGGGCCAAGCACCACTGAACGGCCTCGATCCGGCGGGCTGAGTGTTGGGCTGAATCGACGGTTCGTCCCAAGGAGCTTTCGCGTAGCGCGAGGTTCGCCCCCCGTTCCCTTCGAGGGGAGCCGTGGAACTGAAAGTCGATTGTGTGTCCCAGGGCCGCGGGCTGGAGTTGGCGGGATATTCGGGTGTGCTGGCGCCGCCACTCGTGGAGGAGCCTTGTTGCGTCGCATCCGTCCAACCCGATGTGGTCCCCGCTTGGCGATTTGAGGAATCGAACAGCGGAATCGGATTGCCACTCGATTCACTGCCGCCCAACAACTGGATTCGTCCCTGATTTTGAGCGCCGCTCTGCTGGGGTGAATAGAACGGTACCGTCTGCACTCCGCGGTTTTGGTCATGGAAGGTCGAACCGTTGGAAGACGATGAACCGCCGTTCTGGTACGGCGCTGATCCGGGCGCTTGATACTGTGGCGGCGCGGAGTACTCACCCCCGAAACGCGACTCGGGTGCATTGGTGGACGCGGGCGCTGCGAAGGTGTCGCCTGCCGAGTTCGCGCCACTCGGCAGGATCGAAAACATGCTGCCGAGGCCGATGTTCATCCCCAACTGTGCGGCGGCGTGACTGGCGCGAGACCCCTCATCGGTGTAGTTCGTTTGCTCGATCTTCGGGTAGTTGCCGGGTGCCGACTGTCCCCACGGCGAATTGTTGTTAGCCGGCTGTGGAGCCGCTGGATTGCTGGTCGAACTCCCTCGAATGACAGGTGCCCCCGGCCAGAACGGAATGTTCGAGTGAGGCTTCGTCCCCGGAGCGGCCATGAGTGAGTCTGGAGCCGGAGCCGTTCCCGATCCTGGTGACCGCTGGGGTTGATCCTGCAACGCGAAGTTATTGGGGTTCGCACCGGGATACGGAAGCATCGAACTTCCTGGCTGAGACTGCGCTCCGTTGGAGCCAGTGTTCTGATCGCTCGGTCCCGGATACGAATTGTTCGCGCCACTCTTTCCCCACGCGGGGTCATTCGGAACGAACACATTTCGCTGATCGTCCGTTGGCCGTTGACCGCCCGTCGGTCGCTGATCCTGAGCCAGTCCGTCATTCCACGCACCGCGCTGCCCCGAGCCATCTCGCGGCGGTGAGTTCTGCGTCTGAGCGAACGGACGCGGTTGAGGATTTTCAAATTGTCGTCGGTCGAGTTCGGCGCGCATTTGTTCCAGCGTCATGCGACTGGTATCGACTCGACCCGAGTCCAGCCGGTCGTCCGCAGGCATCGGCAGAGCGGAACGTTGCCCGGCTGCGGGTTGGATCATCGCCAAGTCCTGCTCACGACTGTTGCCGTCTCGAGTCCGTCGATCTTGCGGGAACAGTTTGGCCAGGTATTGCTGAGTCTCCGCTTCGCTCGAGCCTTTGCGCAGGAGCGCGTAAGCGTCTTCGTAGCGACCTTGCTTGCCGTACAACGTGCCGAGGTTGAGCGTCGCACCCTTGTGTCCGGGATCGACGGCCAGCGCTTCGAGCAGCCTCTTTTCGGCCTGCTTGTCTCCTCCGCGCAGCCAGTGTGAATAGCCAATGTCGTTGAGCAAATTCGCGTTGCGAGGCTGCTTGCGCAGGGCTGCTTCATAGTGATTGTCGGCCACGCCAAACAATTGCTGCTTGTCGGCGATGACCGCCAAACCGTGATGCGCATCCGCGTCGTCGGCCTTGGCGGCCAACACCAGTTCAAACGCGCGTTGCGATTCTTCCAGGCGACCTTCCTTCAATCGCTGATTTCCATCGCGCAGGCTGTCGGCGACGGACTTGGTCTGTCGGTCTTCAGTCCGCTTGGCGAGCCGCTCCTTCAACTCGGGAGACATCTCGACCGGCTTGGGGTCTTTCTTTCTCTGGCCCCAATAGCTCACGACCTCTTCTTGATTCGGATCGTTGACGGGTGGCTTCTGGTCCTTCTTCCAAGCGGCCGTCCACTTTTCGGAATTCGTAGAAGCGCAGCCGCTGGCGACACACGACAGCAGAGCCACTGCCAACAGCAACGTGAAGCGAGAAAAGCAGGCAGAATTCGTCATTCAACCGATCCTTGGTTGAGGCGCGGGCAGACAGACATCGAGTTGAGTGGGCAGCCCGAAGACAGGTAACAGCGGACGCGGGGAAGTGGAGAGACAGTCGAAAGACAGGCAGAAAGTGCCGCTCATCAGGAGGGTCGCCGACACGAAACATCCCTTCTCGTGCCGACTGCGGCGAAATGTTAAAGTCTGTCTCAATTCGTGTCGAGACGAGGTTTCTTGCCAAAGGCCGCCTTTGGCTTCGGATCAAACGAGTTGCTCCGGCGTTCCGCCCCATTTCGCCATCCCGACTCACCGTCGTTCCTGCTCGCCAAAAGACCGTTTCATGCTCGCCAAACGCATCATTCCGTGCCTCGATGTTCACGCAGGCCGTGTCGTCAAAGGGGTCAACTTTCTCAACCTGCGCGATGCCGGCGATCCCGTGCAGATCGCGGCTCAATACGAAGAGGACGGTGCCGACGAACTCGTCTTTCTCGATATCACCGCCAGTCACGAACAACGCGAGATCATGCTCGACGTGGTCCGACGCACGTCCGAAGTCTGCTTCATGCCGCTAACCGTGGGCGGGGGCATCCGCACCCTCGACGATATCCGCATGTTGCTCAGCGCCGGTTGCGACAAGGTCTCGATCAACTCGACCGCAGTGAAGGATCCGAACCTCGTGCGCGAGGCCGCTCTGAAATTCGGCAGCCAGTGCATCGTCGTGAACATCGATCCGAAGCGCATTCAGCGCGATGGTCGCGAAGTGTGGGAGGTCCACGTCAACGGTGGTCGCATCCCCACGGGACTCGAAGCGGTCGCGTGGGCACGCGAAGTCGAACGGCTCGGCGCGGGTGAGATCGTGCTGACCTGCATGGACTCCGATGGAACTCAAGATGGCTACGACCTCGAAATGACGCGCGCCGTCGCCGATGCGGTCAACATCCCCGTCGTCGCGAGTGGCGGTGCGGGACATCCCGAACACCTGCGCACCATCCTGACGGAAGGCCACGCCAGCGCGGCCCTCGCCGCCAGTATCTTCCACTATGGCACTCACCCGATCGGCGAGACCAAGCGCTATCTCGCCGATCACGGCGTCCCGATCCGGTTCAACCGAGTCTGATCGGCAAGGCAACAGCCGTGCAGACGAGAAGCGGTGGTGGCAGAAAAATTGAGGGTAGAAAAATGGAAGCCCCGTCGTGATGGAAAGCCGTCAGGACCGTCCCGATTTGATTTCCATTTTTCTACCCTCAATCTTTCTGCCATTCGCTGTCTGCCGTGAACCTGCCTTCCTCTTCTCAAATGAAGTCGCGTGGGAGTTCACTCTTCGTGCGTGGGTGACGATCGCGATGCACCAGCGCCGGAAGCCACAGGCGCGAGAACTTCGATCACCACGTCGCCCGTTACGAAGTGTCGCACGCCGTTCTCATCCGTGCCGTTGTGGCCAACACTCCACACGGTCGCTTGGCCAGAACTGTCGCGTCGGTAGCGAATGCTGAGTGAGGTGGGATCGCAGGGATCGACCGGCACCGCGTCGATGTCGTCTGGCACGAGGTCTTCGAGTTTGGCGGGGAACTCACCGTGATTGCGATAGTAGGACTGAAGTGCCAGTTGCAGTTCCATCAACACTCGAAGCCCCCGCGCATCCTGCTGGTACATGTCTAAGGAGCGGTCCTTCAACAGAAAAGAACCACCCATGCCTGTATCTTCCAGTTTGTCGTGAATGGCCGAACTTTGGATCGCCGCAGTGAGTTACGTAGGGGAGGTAGCCGATCTCGTAGACCCAGAGCGGATTGGAATCCCAGAGCAGATTGGAAGTCGGATTGAATCCAACATGATCTCGCTCAGTCACTTTTTTCCATTCGAGCAAGCTGGGCTCATGAGCGGCCAATCACTCTTTCACGTAGTCATCGGCCACGCCCCAACCTTGATCGAGAACGGAGCCATATGCCTCTGCGTTTGGACGCGATACATCCAATGTTCGAACAGACTGAACTCCACGAGAGAACTTGTCGTGATATTCGGTGAAATACAACCATGAAGCTCGGCTATAGCACCTGATTGCATCGTTCTCGGGTAAGGGATCATGGCTCTTGCAGAACTCGGCCACGTCGAAGGGATCGCCGATGTCCGGCACGTGCGACAAGAACCACGCTCGCACGAGGAACGGCAGCGGGAATGCCAGCAGCAACGCCAAGATCCAGATCGCACGCGGAATGGACATCCATCGCGGCCACGCAGTGACTCTCGGTTCGGTCTCCGTCATTTCGACTCATTTGTCCTTCCGCAAACAACATCACTCGGCGCAAGAACCCTGCCGCCGCGATTTCTGAGGGGATCGTTCATACCTCGCGCGGCCACGAGTGATGTGTTTTACGCGAGCCGCATGCCGTAAGGCTGCGGGTTTCCTGCGGCGATCAAGCACCCGCAGCCTTACGGCGTGCGGCTCGCCAAGGCCTCATTCGTGCCACGCGGTTAGACCTCGCACGGTGGACATTGAGACATTTGGTGAGCCGCATGCCGTGAGGCTGCGGGTGCTTCGACACCGCCAGAAACCCGTGGCCTCACGGCACACGGCTCGCCCGAAACGTCGCACTCCGGACCGCGTGCGGTATATCCCTCACTCGGGATGAATTGAGACATTCTCCGATGCACTCTGGACTTCAGACTTCCGAAGTCTTCGGAGACTTCGGAAGTCTTTCACAGCAACCTTCATTCGATTTACAATCGTCGCGTCACGCGGCGACTCGACGGCGGCGCGGGGCCTGATAGAGCACCGAGTTCTTCGCTTTTCCCACCGCTTCAATCGCTCCGACCTTGCGTAGGAAGTACACCATCTTCTGCGCGAGCCAGCGCGGAATTTGAGCCTGCTTCGCGAGGTCGGCAGTTGAAAACGGAGACTCCAATTCTCGCGGCAACAACGCGGCGAAGTCCTTGACCGTGCGGAACGTGTGCTTCGAGAGAACGGCTTTCAATGAACGGTCCTCGACCGCAAAGTCCGGCCCGTTGAAACGCCGCTTGCGACGTGAGACGCGCGACTCTTCCTGCTCGATCATCACGATCTCAAAGGTGAGCTTCGCGTGTGGGAACACGTCGCCGAAATGAACCAGTTCATCAAACACGTTCAGGACCGAACGCCGCAGTGGGCTGAAGCGCGCACTGACAATTTCACCATCAGCCTTGTCGCGTCGCACGATGTACGTTCGCGCGGCCAACGGCTTGACGATTGTCACGCGATGCGACTCCAGCAGTTTGGCCACTTTCGCGCGAATGCTCGACAGCGAAGCCCGTTGGATTTCGATCAACCGACCACGTACCACCACGTCGATCCAGTAGTCGCCGACGCGCACTTCCTGCTCGCCCGTGGAGGCGCCGTACAACGCTTTCAACTGACGATGAAGAGTCGATTCCATGCACGGCACCCGTCACGCGAGACAACTTCAGGAGCAGTCTGAAAATCACCTCCCGATTTGCGTCTTCCTCCCTCCCCTCGGTGGGGAGGGCCGGGGAGGGGGGCGATGGGCCATCCGGCGCTGTTCCCGAAAGCAGCACCCCTCCCTAACCCTCCCCATCAAGGGGAGGGAACAAGACGCGCAGACTCGGAATGTTATTACCGGACTGATCCTCAGTCGTGCCTCAGGCAGTGCGGCGAACGTTCCACCTGCTCCACAAGACTCGACCTAGAAACGAGACAACCGCCCCGAGGGCACGAACTCGGGACGGCTGACGCGCTGTCGGACGGATGCTAGGAGCTAATCCAAAGTGGGTCGAGACCATTCAGCCTCAACTCGCCCTCAGTCGTCCCGATCCGACTTATCTTGGTCGCGCTGCTTCGGAGACTTCTTCTCCGGATTCGGCTTCGAGTCTGGGTTCGCTTCGTCTTTCACATTACCCGGCTTGGGTGTGTCACTGGTTGGCGCAATGACTCCAATTTTGTTCGGTGTGACTGGGACCGCGCGTTCAGAATCGGCCTGCGGTTGAGGCGCAGGTGGCAGGTGAGTTTTCTTGTGAGTCTCAACTTGCTCCTGAATCGTCTTCGCGTCCGACGCGCCATTTGCGCACAGGTCGCTCAAAGAAACCTGCACGTCCTGTTGCCGGAACGACGATCCCGCCGACCACGCTTTACACGACTGCCGACCAGTGAAACCAAAACTTTGGTCGAGGCTGCGGATCGCATAAGCGAAGTCCTTCAGCTCCTCATCGACAGCCGTCGAAGCC
>JAYVOX010000318.1:0-1819 GCA_043757695.1 Schlesneria sp. | reverse complement strand
GCGCAATCAGGACGGCGATGATGGCAATCACCACCAAGAGTTCGATCAAGGTAAAACCACGACGACGCATGAAACACCTCCAGACGAGAACAGGAAAGGAACAAAATGGTCCCACGAAACCCAGTGACAAGGAATTGAAGCACTTCGCCTTAACTGGCAAAAACAATTCAAACCAGGAGCAGCCTCCCCAATTCCGGATACCACTTGCCTCAATGCTACTAAGGGGACTCCAAGTTTGGCAAGCTTTGGCTGATTCGTTCGCAAAATCAAGCGAGCGGTCGTTGATTTGCACGACTAGGTGGAGTCCTAATTTGACGCGAGCGAATTTCAAAACTAGCCCGACGCGCAAGCGAGGGCTGCGGGTGGACGGGAGCGAAGCCCTCGCTTGCGCGTCGGGCTAGTCAATGCTGACGCAGCACTTTCAAATTAGGACACCTCCCACGACCACAGAAGCTTTCCTCGGTATCGGTGAAATGGCACCCGAAATTTGCAATGCGGTAGTAGATTGCGAGGTGCAGAAGCGGAAGCGTCGGGTCGTACTGTCTTCAGTGAGGGTGATGCGGAGAGTCGTCTTCAAAGCGGCGGAGAGTGACCGGCAGTTCCCGCCCCTCAATCAGCAAGACTTCCTGCCCCGGTTCGATGTCAGTCCAGCGTTGAGTTGCTCCCGTGGGCCAGCGGACTTCGAGTTCATCGATTTGAGCGTTGCGAGAAATTGAGAAGGTCAGGCGTCGCTCATTGGACACCAGAAATCCGTCGCCGGCTGTTTGAAGCCGGGTTTGCTCACGAGCCCCCGAACGCATTCGAACGATTGCACCGGTTGGATCGAGGCAACCGCGACGTCCCGCCAGGCGGACGACCAGTTGACGGTTGAGGGTTGGGGTGTGGTTCGTGACCAGGGCGAAAGGGGCATGCAAGTGCGAGATCGCCGTATCGGTTTTACCATCGCCGTTCCAGTCCAATGTGGCGAGCCCTCGCCCAAGATAGTGGCCTTGGAAAAATGGTCCCAAGTCGTCACGAGACACTTGGTCGAACCGTTTGCCTTGGAGATTACGGAAGACTTGGGGCGGCATTCGATCCGAGTCTCCACGCGACGAGCTCTGATCGACGTGACCGTTGGTGGCGATCAGGTCGTCCCAGCCATCACCATCCAGATCGACAAACTGACATCCGAAACCCAGCATCCAGAAGCCGGAGTCTCGCAGAGTGAACGGGCGGGTCAGATCGTCAAAAAAACCGTCGGGCCGTTGCGAGTAGAGCGTGTTCGATTCGCCGAAGAAGGTCGTGATGAACAGGTCGATCCGTCCGTCGCCGGTGGCATCCGCAGCGGCCACTCCCATCGAAGCCTTGGCGTTTCCATCGACATCGAACGCGACTCCCCGCACGACGCCCTCTTCTTCAAACTGTGGCGTGCCAGCGGAGTCGATCCCGCGGTTCAGAAAGAGAAAATTGGGAGTCGTGTCATTCGCGACGAACAGGCCGAGCCGACCCTTTCCCTCAAAATCCCACGCGATGACTCCGAGCCCCTTGCCATCGGGGACGCGAATGCCCGCCGCCTGCGAGACATCTCGAAACGTGCCGTCTCCGAGATTGGTGTAGCAGCGGTCGTGTTCGGCCGTCAGGACGTCGGGCGTGCAGGCCATCGGTTCGCCATTCGGTCGCTTGCATTCCTTGTGAGCCGTCTCTTCCAACAGCGTGTAGTTCGCCACATACAAGTCGGGGAGGCCATCGCCGGTGAAGTCGGCAAACACGCTGCTCGTGGTCCATTCCCGACCCGCGACACCCGCAATGTCCGTGACGTCGCGGAACGTCCCGTCGCCGT
>JAYVOX010000317.1:0-6621 GCA_043757695.1 Schlesneria sp. | reverse complement strand
GTCGCCAGTCGTCCTGGCGGAGGTCGTTGTTGCGGTAGAGTTCGATCAGGCGTTCGAGCATGGTGATGTCGCAGCGGAACTGGTCGCCTCGTTCGGTGTCGGCCATACGGCGCGGGTGGTCCCATTCTCGGACGGCGGTGATGCTGGGGACGATGTCCACGCCGTCTCGCACCGCCGCATCGACCGACTCGAAGTGATGATGCTTGGCGAGGACAGTGCGTTCCGCTTCGAGGACCAGCGTGAAGCCGTGGTCGCCGTAAGCCTCTGAGAACGCACCGTCGATGGTGATCGCCTTGCCGCTCCGTTTGATCGGCGATTCGCCCGCCTCGATCTTCACCGGGACATGGCCGTTGACGATCAGGCCGCGCGCGGGATCGACGCCGAACTCGGCCAGCACTTTTTCGCAGAACCACGCCTCGTGAATCAGGGCGAAGTACGGATCCTTGGTCTCGTGGTGCGGCGTCTTGTCGGCGATGAAGTCTCGTTCGAGTGTGGCAATGCGGTCCTTGCCGAACAGTGGCGAACGGGGGCCGCTCCACAAATACCAGAGCAGGTCGAGATGCTGTTCCTGCCGCTGCTCCATCGCCCGCGCGACGACCCGTTCGATGGCGTCGAACATCGCGCGGCCGCTGAGTTGTTCCCCGTCGATCGGCATCGGCAGGAACTCGCCCCGCTCATCGCAGGGGACGCAGCCGTGGAAGATCAGGTGATCGTCTCGCCGCAGGTACATCGAGCCGTTGCCGACGATGTACTGCAAGTGTTCCGACAACTTCTGGCTGTGAGTGAACGAATACTTCAGCCGACCCATGCACTCGCGCTCTTCGGGCGAGAGCGTGTACGGATCGGCGGGGTCGATCGTCGGGAGCAGCGAGTCTCGCAGTGAATACGTCACACCATCGACTTCAATCGTCCCTCGGGCGTGATCGATCCGGTGGAGCAGGCGGCGGTGATCCTGCTCCCACTCGGGATGCCGGGCGAGCATCTGTCCTTCCAGTTTGAACTGCATGATGGCCGCCGCCTTCTGCATGCGGGCCACGATCAGATCCTCACGCATCCCGCCATGCTTCGGTTGGAAGTGAGCGGCCGGATCGTCGGCGTAGACGGTGCGCACCAGATGCTCCAGCGGTGTGAGCGGGATGCTGTAGCCTTCGTCGAGTTGGCCGAGACACCGGTACCGCAGGGAGACTCGCAAGACGTGGCAGATCAGCGCTTCGTGACCCAGGCCCGCGCCGAGCCATGCCATGTCGTGATTGCCCCAGATGAACGAGACGTTCGGCTGGTCGCGCAGGTAATCGACAACGCGATCGCCACGCGGGCCGCGATCCCAGCAGTCACCGCCGATGATCAGTTCGTAGATCGCCAGGTTGCGGATCAGCCGGCCGGTGATGTGAATCAGATGCAGTGCCCGCCCGCGCAACAGCAGTTCATCGACGATGGCCTCGACGAACTCGCGGCCGCGTTCGTTGGATGGTTCGTGCAGCATCTCGGAGAAGAGGTCGGCATACTCACGAGGGAAGACCTGCATCGCGCGCTTCAGGCTGTAGCGCGAGGCGAGGACTCGCACCAACTCGAACTGATGCCGCAGCGTCCGCCGCGCGAAGGTCCGCAATTCCTCACGGTCGGTCAGAGTTTGCTCCAACCGCTGCGTCACTTCGGCCGGATAGAAGATCAACGTCAGGAACTCTTGAAACTGTTTCGGTTCCATCCGCCGCTCGAAGAGGTGCTCGACGAGCGGTCGCAGCGTTCCCGAGGCATTGTTGATGACGTGCCGCAGCTTCTTGTCCTCGCCGTGAATGTCACTGATGACATGCACGGTCCCCTTGGGAAGGGTCAGCACTGCCGACAGCCGTGCGATCTCGGCCAGCGCCGAGTCGATGTTCGGGAACTCCCGGGCCAATGCGCGAAGCAACGTCAGCTCGTAGCGGCTCGGCTCGGCATGAGATTCACCAAGATTACTGGACACGTGACCTCCAGATCGACGGCTCGCGGCGACCGTGTAACACGGCCAGAATCTCGACGTGATCGGGCTGGCCGCGGTAATAGACGGCGTAGGGAAACTTGCGGAGTTGAACGGCTCGCACGTTTTCCCAGAGGCAGGCGTACTGGTTGGGACGCTTGCCGATGGTCTCGATGATTTCCGAAAGTCGGATCGTGAACTGCACACCCAAGCCCTGACGCTGTTGCTCGTACCATGCGCGGGCCGAGACAACATCCTGCTCGGCTTCGGGACGAAAGACGATCGGGGCGGTCACGTGGCGTAATCCAGACGGGCCTTGACCACTTCCCACGGAACGCCCGCGTCGGGAGCGGCATCGGCCGCGGCACAGCGCTGTTCCAACTCGCGCCGATGCCAGTCGGGGAGCACGGGCGGCTGATGAGCCTCTGGAATGCTGTCCCAAATCAGCCCAATCAGGTCGAGCCGTTCTTCGACACCCAGCCGATCAATTCCCATCTGCTGCAATGTGGCGTTCATGTGCGGTCTCCTCCGACGATCTCGATGACCAGTGTCCGGTCCACTCACGAAGATAGCCCTCTCATCGAGCAGCGGCAAGGTGAATGAAGTGATTGAATGACGAACGCAGTGCCCTTGCTGGCTGCGTCTCGAATTCCCAGTGACCAGCCCGTGCCACTGCGTCGGGTGCCACTGGCGGCAGCTTTGAGCCGCCAGTGTGTCGGTGCCGTGAATTCCACCCAATTCATTTGAGGTTGCAGAGCACTGGCGAGCGAAGCCCCTCGCCAGTGGCACCCGGCGAAGCCATCGCCAGTGGCACCCGGCGCGAGCGGTCGGAGCAGAGCATCGTTTGAGGCGTCAAACCACGAGCGACGTGCCACTGCTTGTCCGCTTCGAGACAAGCAGTGCTGACCGCGAACTGGCTGACCACTCCCACTGCTTCTCCGAGGACTCCGAAGCAGTGGCACTCCTCGCTGGAATCACGAATCAAGCCGGGCCACCCCGCCACTCCTCGCCCGTAGGATGCGTCGAGTCTTCGAGAAGCACCACTCCCCTACGCGAATGGAATTGGTGCGTCTCGAAGACTCGACGCACCCTACTTGGCTTGGCTCGACGCACCCTACTTGGCTGACACCTTTTCTGGCCACCATTGAACATCGGGCAAGCGCGGGCGGTCGGAGCAGAGCATCGTTTGAGGCGTCAAACCACGAGCGACGTGCCACTGCTTGTCCGCTTCGAGACAAGCAGTGCTGACCGCAAGCTGACTGGCCACTCCCACTGCTTCTCCGAGGACTCCGAAGCAGTGGCACTCCTCGCTGGAATCATGAATCAAGCCGGGCCACCCCGCCGGGTGAAGCACCCGACCCCAGCCACACAGGACTATTCTTCCGGGGTATCGCCCAAAGCGGCTCCAAACTCGGCAACCCCGCCGCTGTCTTCCTTCGTGCGATCGCTCCAACCGTCGATATGCAAAGACTTTATAATAACAACGCCAACGATCAGTCCGATATTTGCGCCAACAAACCACCACCATTCACCCCAAACTCCGCCCGCAATGCTACACAGAATTATGGACGACCAGACAATCCCACCACACAGCATCCCTGCCATTTGTGCGTGGGTACTTTTGTTACTCATAAGCATATTTATCTTACACTATTCTTGCAGCCGCCATTACTTAACCAACGGCCACACACCGAACACGTGAATTACACAAAACAACGTGTCGTACACCGCAATAGACAATCCCCGCCTTGATTGAAAAGAATAGCAATAAAGCAAAACGCTGATCGGAAACTCAGCAGCGAACACAATAATGAACAACGTCATGAACACAAATCCTACCGGATGGTCAATCCCGATAATTGGATGGTGCATGTAATAATTCTCATGCCAAGCATAGAACACCCCCAGAACGGCAATCACCCCGTGCAAAATCACATACACACCGAACAAATCACAGCAGCTTATTTTGTTTACATCCATTCGTACACCATTGATCCTTACGGTTTGGCGGCTTCGTCTAGCATACCTTGCCAGAGTGATCGCCCGTCCCGAAGCTTCGCCGCCTTCAAAAAATCAATCAATTGGCTCCAACTGTCACCATCAGAGCCTGATGCGCCCAAAACAGGAGAAATGTGCGAATGCCCAAGACCAGAACCAAGAAAACCGTGTCCTAAATTGTGTTGCGGCTCGTGTATTAGTGCGTTTATGGCGCGTGCTGTGTCAGACCCATAAAACGATTCCCGATCAATTGCGATTCCAGGAAAGAATGAATAGTTGTAACTACTCCACGTCGTCAATGAAACTTGATTCCAAGCCATCTTACTATTGGTGGATCAATTCGTCAAAGATAATCCTAATGTTCGCTTGTTGCCATCTGAAGTGGTGCATCACTGCAACTTCGTAAAAGTAAAATCCAGCCATGCCTACAATCAATATTGTCGCAAATGTGAGCCAGCCTCGCCAAGACAAACGCTTCACGCCGCAATGCGGCAACCACCTGTTTAAATGTCGCATTACTATGTAACGCATAGTCCATTGTCGCATAGTTGACGCTTTCATTTGGCGACTGACACGATTCCGTTTATTCACGCTAGGGGACGGGCCGTGATCGCACAAAAATAAATAACGAGTTAGTGATTCGCCGCGCAGTGCGATAGAGAAACAACATACGATGTCAAATCGAAAGCAACGCACGCACGGTGCCCATCACTCAATTGTGCGTAACACTAGGTTGGTCCTTCGGCGGGGTGGCCGGGGTTGGACCGACCGGAAGCCCCGGAGATGGGGAGTTGAAAGCCAATGGCTTGAAGCCCCGGCTTGAATTCACTGGCACTCCACTCACCAACGACCGGGGTTTCGCCCAAAGCGGCGCCAACCCCGGCCACCCTGCCGGCCACCCAGCCCAAGTTGCCTGTACAGTAGCACAAGCCAAACGCTTCCTAATAAGAAAACAACAGTCATGCGGGCCAGACACGCGCGAAGGTACGGCATCAGAACCGGATCTGGCTGCTCAAAATACCGGCTCCACGTCGCAATATCGTCCGCACCTTCTCGTCCATCTCCGAAATCCCGAATCTGGCTCAGCAGTGAAGGAGTGTGACGTTCATCAAGGAAGGCTGGACGCGCACTGGAATCCCAAGTGTCGATCAGAACGGATCGAACTCCCGGCCCGCGAAGATCGGCATAATGCCTCGGCTCACTATCGACTGCGACCACATCTGAGTCCTTCCAGTCAGAGGTCGGTTTTGTAAAGATGCGCGGATTGATCAGATACGACGAGAGCGGATCGGATTGACGCAGACCAGATCGCGGCTGGTTATATGGCAGAGGGCAGTCCATCGCGGCAAGTTCCGGTGCCTGTTCGATCAGCCGTCGTCGGCACTCCGCCTGAGATGGCATCTCAATGATCGCTAGATTTTCTTCCGCCTTCTCGACCCAAACCTTGGCGGCCTTAACAATCTTGTGAAGGTTATGAGTGCATGGCCCGCGAGGGACGGAGATCATACCCACACCGCGAATATCCATGAACAGCGATAGGTCAACTTGAACCATCCAGACGACGATCACTCCGATTGCCAGCGGCAGCAACCACAACAGATTTCGTCTCATCGCGAGAACTCCCTCCGAATGTACGTACCGCAAAGGTATGTTTTTGCCTTAATCTTGTAGAGTAAATGCTACTACAAGAACAGCTAATACCCGACAATGCCGGTGGGTCAAGTACAGAATTTGCTTCACCACGCTCCTGCTGCACCCCAGCCCTGTCCGTTTCCCAAAGGGCTTGTGCCTGGCGGTGTCGTTGGCGGTGGCGTATAACGTTTAAAGCCATATGCATCATTCCCAGCCTTCCATGGACTCTTCGGACTCTTCCAGATATCAATCGTCCACGCCTTGCGTGGATTGGACTTAAAAGTGATCTCTTGCCAAGCATGACCATTACCTTGCTGTGATGATACGTTCGACAAAGCAACGATTTGAATGTGTTGTGAGAATTGTCCGTCCTCAAATTTATTTAATTCAGTCCGCACGATACCATCCACCTGGCTGCAAAACTGTCCATTTGTCCAAAAACCTAAAGCACTCTTGAACCGGACCGGGCCCCCTTTCGCCATAATAGTATCCCACGCGAAGCCCAATTTATTGATCAGTAGATCAACTTCGGCTTTGGCCGGGGCGCGATCTTCGGCGGGAAGAAGGTTGCACTCTCTGTAAAGCTCTGCACGAAGGTCGGAGAAGTTTATTTGTGCAGCTACAGACGGAACCGCTGTAACTGGAGGTGCGTTCGCCACGACGACTGCTCCAATTTGGGCCACGAGTTGAACTGCTGCTGCCGCATCTGCGGCTTTCTCATTGGCCGCGTCATCAGCTGTTGTTTCCGCTACGGATGTAACCGCATCAATCACGGAGTCCTCCTCCGTCTCGGCATCATCGACTTCTGTATCGGCGGCGGTCTTGGCGGCGTTGGCGATGCTGGTGACGGCGGAGATGGCGTCATCGACTTCCGTGTCGGCTTCGGATTGGGCGAGGGGGATGACGGTGGTGTTGTAGGCGAGGGCGTCGGTGATTTCGGTGTCGGCTTCTAGTTGTGCGGCATCGACTCCGGTGTTGTAGGCGGTGAGGGCGTGGTCGGAGAGGTCGTTGCTATACGTCGTATAGGCGGGGGC
>JAYVOX010000316.1:0-6623 GCA_043757695.1 Schlesneria sp. | reverse complement strand
CAGCCGCAGGGCGCTAGCCCCGGTTAAGCGAAATCGAACCGGGGCTAGCGCCCTGCGGCTGATGTACCACAAGAATCAACACGAATGGCGGAGAGCCGAATTTGTAGGGTGGGCACTCTTGCCCGTCCGGAGTTCTATCCTCAAATCGGACGGGCAAGAGTGCCCATCCTCAATCTTGGCAATACGATCCCTGCCACTCGTCTATCGAGCGGCCATCACTGCGTGAGTTGGTACGGTGCTGGTCATCACCTCGACCGAGTCCGGGCCGACGATGCGCGTCACCACGACCGACGCTCCCGTGGCGATCTCGGAACGTTCCGTCCAAGCCGACAACTCTACGGTTCGATTTTGCAGATTGAGCTGAATCTTGCCGACCCCACCCAAGTGTCCGGGGATCCTCAGGTAGACCGTGCCGGTCATGCCGACCGCATGATCGATCCGAACGCTGCCATCAGTACGCAGCTTTGAAAGCTGCTGCATCATCCCATGGACGCTGTACATCGCCGCGAATCCAGCCGCGACGGCAATCGCCAGTGACGAGGTTGTCGCAAGCTGGTTCGACTGGGCGGCCAACCCTGCCAACCCGAAGAAGGTGAGTGCGGCAATTACCGTGCGAAACGTGATGATCCCGAAGAACCATGTCGAACTCGCATGCCCATTGGAATTGGACTGACCAGCGGTACTCGAATTACCGGACGCAGCGTCGTGAGAGCCGGCCTCATGGCCACCCGCTTCATGACCACCGAATTCATGTCCGACAACGTCATCACCAAACCCGTGATCGCCGCCAAGCCCAATCACTGTGAGCAGCGTCTGGCAAAGGAGGAGCGTTCCTCCCAACAGAGCACAGGCCGAGAAGAGAGCAGTCATGACAAGAACCTCGCGAAAGGAGCGGGTGCTGAAAACAGGCGGCCGCGAGAACGACCGAACCACCATTCGGATCAAACGTCATCGCGTCCTTACTGACCTTGCCTCACTCCGCACGCAGCGGTCGCAACATCAGTGAGTTCGTGGCGTCGGCGGGGGACTTTGATTCATAGAGGACACGGTAGACCTCGGCCATGATCGGCATGTCGATCCCTTCTTGCTCGGCAATTTCGTAGACGCTCTTGGCCGTCGTCACTCCTTCCGCAACCGAGGTCATCGTGGCGAGTATTTGTGCGATGGTCTCACCCTGCCCGAGGCGCTGACCGACGTAACGATTGCGACCGTAAGGACTGATGCAGGTCGTGATGAGATCGCCCATCCCCGCGAGGCCCGCGAACGTCGCGACCTCCGCACCGAAGCGTTGGCCGAAGCGCGTCATCTCGACCAGCCCGCGCGTGAGCAAGGCAGACTTGGCGTTGTCGCCGTAACCGAGGCCGTCCGAGATTCCCGCCGCGATGGCGATCACGTTTTTCAAGGCTCCGGCCAACTCGACCCCGACCAAGTCCAAGTTGGTGTAGACCCGAAAGCGCTGCGTGTTGAACATCTTCTGAGTCTGCCGCGCCAGACTGAGATCACTGCTTGCCGCCACCAACGTCGCGGGGAGTCGTCGGCCGATTTCTTCGGCGTGACTCGGACCACTGAGCGAGACGACCGCGCGGCTACCGAGAACTTCGCCGATGATCTCACTGGGCCGGAGAAAGGTTCCATTCTCAATCCCTTTGATGACGCTGATGACCGGCAGCGGGTGAACAAGATGCGGGCGAAGGGCGTGCAGGCTGGCTCGCAGGAATTGAGTCGGCACGGCGGCGACGAGGTACTCGGCAGCGGAGACGGCGTGGGCGATGTCAGCCGTGATCCGCACGTTGCCGGGTAGAAACACACCGGGCAGTAGCCGCTTGTTCTCGCGATCACGCTCAATCTGCTCGGCATACTCGGGCGACCGCGCCCAGATCGTGACGTGTTGCTCAGCCTGTTCCGCCAGCAACACGGCACACGCCGTCGCCATCGCGCCGCCGCCAAGGATCGTGAGATGCGTTGTCATGTCGCTCCGCTCCGGTGACGCATGAGATCAGACAATGAAGATCGGTCTGTTTCTACGAGCCAGCGCGTGTGGCCGCCGTTCTCATCTGGATGCCGAGCAGCATAGTGCGAGGGACTCCAATGTCGAGGACGTGGACTGGGCCGGTGATCTTGGCAACCGCAGTCATGTCGAAACAGAGCTTCCGCGCCACGAACGTCGCGGTGTGAGTCGCACGCACGCAATCGCGATGGCCATCACCGGTATCGCAATCCAAACCCGACGGCAGATCGACAGCGAGAACCTTCTTCTGTGACGCGTTGATCGCGGCGATTGCATTGACGAACGGTTCGCGCACCGCCCCTTCAACCCCCGTGCCGAGCAGGGCATCGACGATCCAATCCGCTCGCGCCAGTTCGTCGTGCCACGCGGACACAAGGTCCGGCGCGAGATCGGATGCGGCTTCCACAAGGGGAGTTCCTGCCCGTCGCAGTACTTGCAACTCGACGGCCGCGTCACCACGAATCGCATCCATCGGAGTTGCGAGCAACACGCGCACTTCGAGGCCCGCGTTTTCAAGATGCCGCGCCATGACAAAACCATCACCCGCGTTGTTTCCCTTGCCACAACAGATTGCCACCGGACCACGCGCCCCGAGGTCTCGCAACAAACCAGCGGCATTGCGACCGGCGTTCTCCATAAGAACCAGCCCCGGCAGTCCGTACCCCGTGATCGCTCGACGATCGACTTCGCGCAGTTCCTCACGCGTGAAGACCAGACCAACGGCCTTCCTCGCAGCACTGTTTTGCTCAGGGGAGTCCGCCTGCGTCAGCGGCCTGTTCAGTATCTGACTCATCGAACAACTCCTGAACGGATGAGGCCCGAGCGCAGGCGAAGCGAGAACAACATGCCCATCCACAGTCACGCCTCGGCGTCAGCTCGCAGGCCTTCGAGAGCTTGACGAATTGCACGCAGCGTCACGTGATTGTCGGCCAGTACGCGCGACGTGGAAGTGTCCGCGAATTGGTCCTTCAGAGTTCGATGCTTCTTCGACAACACGAGGACAATCGGCGTCCGCGATATCCGGCAACTGGCGGCGATCTTTTCATAAGCGTGCGAGACTTCGTCGCCATCGCCCAAGGCCTCGGCCATCAGGATGAGGCCCTGCGGAGGATCGGACGCGAGGCGCGTCATCGCGCGTTGCACATCACGCAACAACAAGACGCGGTAGCCGTGTTTGGTGAAGTATTCGCGCAGTGAGTCCTGCTGTTCAGTCCGGTTCTCGACACACAGCACGGTCGGTTGCTGTCCCTTGACGGTGGCGGCAGGCAACTCCATATCGGAGGCGGGAGCGGCATCGAGCGACCCCGCGCGGGAGGCCGTCGATTCGCCGCGCGAGCCCGTCCTCGCGCCAACGATCGTCTGCAAGTCCCGAATGACCTCGGTCGGCGACTGATATCGCTCGTTGGGATTGATCTGCAGCAACTGGTCGATGATCGCCATCACTGCGGGCGGGACTGTCGGATCGACCTGTCGAATCGGTCGAATGTTGCGATACCGACTCGGCTGCTTGCGATCTTCGCGGCTCTTCGACGGCGGGTACGGTGCGACGCCCGTCAACAGTTCGTAGTAGATCGCACCGAGAAAATAGAGGTCGCTGCGAGGATCGTTGTTCGGCGCGTTCGTGCTGCGCTCCAACGTGGCGTACTCGACCGCGCGATCGACTTCCTCTTCCATCGTGGAGAGTCCCGCGTCCTGACCCGCAAGTCCGAAATCGACCAGCTTCGCCACCCCCTGCGCGCTCAGCAACACGTTGGTCAACTTGAGATCGCGATGCGTCAGCCCGAGCGACAAGGCGTATTCCAGCCCCTCGGCGATGTCGAGCGCGTACTTGGATGCCTCGGCCACCGAGAACTTGTGACGACTCTTCAGCAGCTCACGGAAGTTGCCTCCCTCAATGAACTCCATCGAGAGGTAATGCTGACCGCCGTCGCTGCCGACTTCGTAGATCGGCACGATGTTCTTGTGCTTGAGCCGCTTGCCGAGTTCCCCTTCACGGCGGAACAAGTTCACCGTGCGCGGGTCATCCGCCCAGCGCTGCCGCAGAACTTTGATTCCGATCATCCGGCCATCGTCCACCGAGCAGCCGCGAAAGACGCGAGCAAAGCTGCCCGAGGCATTGCGGTAGAGCAACTTGTACGGACCCAGACGCAGGCCCTCGGTCTCGCGCTTGCTGAGTTTGGAGATTTGGTACGGCGTCAGGTAATGCCGCTGCTCAATCTCGCGAAGCAACGCGTCGATGCTCGGACCATTGGCTTGAATGCGCGCCACGCATTCCTGCAACTGCCCCGCTTCGATCAGCTTGGATCGCGTCAGGAAGCTCTGGAAATTTTGCAGGCTGGAAAACGGCATCGCGGTCAGGCTCATTCAACAACGAATGGAAATCAGGAGCGCCAACTCAAGATCATCAAGCTGAGGCATCACGCCGTCGCACATTGAGGTTCAACAGCCCAGTTGGCTGAGAGACTCGGTGGCAAAGAGACTCAGGTACGAGCGAACTGCGACATCCGTTGGCAGAAACAGACCTCAGACCTGAACTTCCTTGATGTCGAACAGTCGTTCGAGCTTCGTTATGCGCAACACTTCGCGAACGTCCACTGAAGGATTGAAAATCTCGACCTTCTCCACCCGCTTCGCGATCGTCGAAAGTACACCCAGCATCCCGCTCGGTACGAGCTGCACGCCGCTCAAATCGAAGGCCATCGTCTTCACACCGTGCTGAGCGATGAGTTCCAGCAGTTGCTGGCGGTACTCGGCAATGCAGACTTCGTCGGGAACGTCCTGCCCCCCAAACCCCACCACCGTCAACTCGCCAGTCTGGTAGATTTTGAGGACATTGGGTCCGGCCAACGTTCCCATCTTGAAGGACGACCCCGAACCTTCCAGCTCGTCATGAATGCTATCGCTCAAAGTGCTACTCCCCACGTTTCCAGGTCAGAGATGCCGAGTGTGTTGGCCTCGACTCAGCGGCTCAGTTCATTGGTCCGCCGAACTATATCGGCCGACCGCAACCGTTGCCAACCGCGTTCTGCGCCCCACTCGCAGACCAACACTTCACGCCGATGCGTCAGACTTCAATAACGGACGCGGTAACGCAGACATTCCAAGACGCGAAGCCACCGAGCGTGAGGCCACGGGTTTCCTGCGGGGATCAAGAACCCGCAGCCTCACGGCATGCGGCTCGCCAGTGTCTCAGCTTTGGCCGCGTGCGGTGTATGAAGTCGCTGCGTCAACTTCCCACTGCGCGTCAGGAGCCTGTCTTATGCGAACCCTCTTGGTCTTCAGCTCGTTGCTCAGCCTGATCTCCGTGACCGTTGCCGCCGAGCCGATGCTCGACAAGTTCGACTTGTACACCGCGAATGAAGGGGGCTATCCGCTCTATCGCATTCCGGGGATCGTCGTCACGGCGAAGGGATCGCTCGTCGCGTACTGCGAGGCGCGTAGGAGTCGGGGAGACTGGGGACACATCGACATCCTCGTCCGCCGCAGCACGGACGGAGGTGCAACCTGGTCGGTGCCGCTGAAGATGCCGCTGCCGGAGGGACCGCTTGAGCGGAACTCGGCCGCTGTCGCGCAGGGACTTGGCAAGCCGGGTGAGATCACATTGAACAACCCCGTCGCGCTCGTCGATCATCGGCGAGGCACCATCGCCTTGTTGTATTGCGTCGAGTACGCGCGGTGCTTCGTCACGATGAGTGCTGACGATGGCCAGACCTTCTCGAAGCCGGTCGAAATCACCGCGACATTCAACCAGTTCCGGCCCGAGTACTCGTGGAAGGTGTTGGCCGTGGGGCCGGGGCACGGTATCCAGCTTCAGAATGGCAGGCTCGTCGCGACGGTCTGGCTTTCGACAGGTACGGGTGGTCACGCGCACCGACCATCGGTCACGACCACGATCTTCAGCGATGACGGTGGCCAAACGTGGCAACGGGGTGAGATCGCAGCTCAAGAGAAACTGCCGCTGATCAACCCTAACGAAACGTCGTTGGTCGAACTGCTCGACGGGCGAGTGCTGCTGAACATCCGTCACGAATCGAAGCAGCAACGCCGCGCGATCAGCTTCAGTCGCGATGGAGCGACTCAGTGGACGACGCCCGCACTCCACGACGAATTGCTCGAACCGATCTGTATGGCGAGCATCAACCGGCTCAATGGAGCCGCGCCGGACGGGAAGACTCGACTCGTCTTCTCGAACCCGCACAACCTCGACCGCGCCGACGGAAAGCTCGTGCCGGGAACAGGCCGCGATCGAAAGAACGTCACCATCAAGCTGAGTCCCGATGACGGAGCGACTTGGCCGACAAGCCGCTTACTCGAACCGGGCAAGAGTGGTTACAGCGATCTCGCTGTTGCTGCGGACAACACGATCTACTGCTTCTACGAACGAGGCAGCTCCGACGGAAACTTCGCGACACAGCATCTGACCGTCGCGCGGTTCAACGTCGAATGGGTGATGAGCCAGCCAGATCGGTAAGGAGAAATGAACGAACTGGGGTCGGGCATTCCAACTTTGAAATTGGCTGACTCTACCGGATTGCAGGTGTGATGTTTTCAAGTGTTTCGAGCCGTCATTATTGCCCCAACGGGCAACGCCATTAACCATTTTCTCAAAGCACTG
>JAYVOX010000315.1:0-6629 GCA_043757695.1 Schlesneria sp. | reverse complement strand
TTCGGCGCGGTGAAGTCGATGTCGTAGGTCTGCCAACTGAGCGGCGGGAAGCTCATGTTCAGATCGGGAGCCTTGAAGCGATAGAGCGACGCGCAGTCATTGAATTGCAGTTCGAGACCAAACGAGTCGAGGACTTGCACCTCGTACCGCTTCTGCAAATAGAAGCCGCTGTTCCCGCGAGCCTGCCCCTTGGCAAACGGCATGTACGGCGTGCGGAACTCGGCATGCAGCGTGAAGTTTTGATAGGCCTCCTTCGTCTCGCAGCCGATCTCCAGCAACCCGTCCGGCGTGACCTTGGCGTTCTTCAAGCGATCCGTGTTGCGACCATCAAACAGGACGACGGCGTTCGAGGGAGCAGTGGCTCCGGCGGTGAGGCTATGGCGACTCATTGGCGTCAGGTTGCCGACGATCCAGCCCGTCGAGTTCTTCACTGCCGCCGCGTATCCTCGCTGCAACTCGACCGTCTGACCTTCGCCCGCGAGAACCACCTTGTCTCCAGCTCGCTGGCCACTCAGTTTGGCTCGCGTCGAACCGTCGTAGCCGTTCCCCGGCAGACCGCCGGGATACCAAAGAGCGTCGAACTTCCCCTCCCCCAGCGCGACCACTTGCAGCCCCACCGGGCGGCACCAACCGTCCGCCTGAGTCACGTTCCCCGAGTATTCCCCCTGAATATGAAAGTCCTCATCGACGTGAGCCAACTCGGTGACGCCCTTCTTCAGGTCTTGAGCCTGCGCGGTGAGGCCATAACAAAGAGCAACGGCCAGCGAGACAATTGTGCGTGCGGTGCGAGAACTCATGAGGGCGGAGGCCTTTCGTCAACGAAGTAAGGGGGGCGGCTCATTAACAACTGGCGGCATCAATCGGGGTTTGGTGAGCCGGGTGCCGTGAGACCCCGGACTTCTAGGCGAAGAACCCAGATTGATACCGCCAGTTGTTGATGCGCCGGTCCTAAGATCACGGGCTGAGACGACAGATCACGAAACCAATGGGCAAAGTGGGCAACAAGACTCGTGGGACCACAAGTCAGATGGGAAAAGGTTGTTCGCTGACGGCGATGTCAATGAACCGCACGATGTCGTCGCCTCCGCCGACCCAAAGCTCTTCGGCCAGTTGGCGGAGGGAAGGAATGTCGATGCGATCGCGGTTCGGACGTGTGATGCGGCGGAAGTCTGCACAGTCGATTTCCTTTTTGTCTCGGGAGCGTTCCTCGGACATCATCGCGGCATACTTGGCGACCAGTGCCGCTTCAATGCGCGGGATGGCGTGCTGGGTGGCTTTGTCCTTCAGAACGTACCTCTTCAGGATCGACTTTTGGTACTCGTAGTAGGGGAGCATGAGGTCGATGGTCGGCTTCGGCTGTCCATCCGGGCCGGGATCGTTGGGATCGCGGAAGCGGACGACGACGGGGAACTCCTCGACGAGCAGTGTTGGCCAAGCGGCCTTGATCGCCTTGACGGCTTTGTTCTTTTCACGCGACGCCACCAAGATATCGACATCCTGCGTTGCCCGAGGCATTGCCATGTAGCCGACGTAGCCATGCAGCCCCATCAGAACCCAGTTCTTCACCCCCGCCTTGACCAGCACATCAATGACGGGTTGCGGAGTAATGTCCATCGCTAGCTTCCTGTGAACTTGTCGATAGTCGCGAGTCAAACGACTGCTTTGGCGGACTCCGTATTCGTGTCCCACGGCTGCGGTGGGATCGCCATAGTCCATGAAGAACGATGTCCGCGCAATCGCCGCCTTGCGATAGGCGATCCATTCGGGAGTGCCATATGGAGGGACGACCGTTGCCGCAGGCGTGGCTCGTTTTGTGGAGACGTGCTTCGTCGGGGAAGCAACTTTCGGCGGCTTGGTCGTTCGACTCACGTGGACTCCTTTCGATCGTGACGCAACGTACTCCGAGACCGGTCAAGCCAATGGCACTGAGTTTAGAAACCCGCAGCGTCAGCGAGGGCGTGTGATCCGCTCAAAACAAGCGAACTCCCTGGCGGACGCGGCGGGTTACTTTTTTAAAGTAAGGATCGCTCGAACAATACCTGTCGTGGTTGTGTGGTGATTCACTCGGACAGACTGAGTTGGCGGTCCAAGGTAGCCCTGTCGCTCCGCGACAGGAAGCGAGAGGAACCAGACAGCGATTTGGCGAGCCGATGCACCGAGACTCAGAGAGCGATCCCCGCGCCCTCGCTTCCGGTCGCGGAGCGACAGGGCTACCTTCCCAACCAAATGCAGACAGTCATTTCTCGAACGATCCTAAGTGACTCGCCTCGTCCGAAACGGACTTAGCGGAAGAGGCTGTGGTACGTCGCCGCCAGAGTTCCACTTCGACCGTCGCCACCAGCAGCGGCAGGTCCGGCGTTCCCCGAATGACATGGCTCGCCACGCGCTCGCCGTGCTCGAACGGCAGTCCGGTGTCTTGTGGAGCCGAATCGCCGGACTGACGCGGCAGACGAATCGCTCGGATGAACAGGTCGAGCCGCTGAGGATCCTGCGTCTCACCCACGATCTCGGCACTCCATGTGACTGGCGTCCCATCGCAGACCGCGTGCAGCGCGTGGGGCATCGCCAGCGGAGCGTCGTACAGCCAGCACGACGGTTCCCAGCCCACGCGTAACTGGGGTGGACGGTCTTCGCCGAGGACATTGTTCCTTAGGGCGGGGCCTTCGACGGACAATCCGACTCGATCCGGTGCCAGGGCAATCTCCAGCGCTTGCTCCGCGAGTCGATCCCACGGCACGCGCGTCAGGCAAAGCCGATCCACGGACAGCCAGGCGAGATTGAACGCCATCACACCCAGGGCGGCGGTCGTCACGAGGGATCGCGGTCGCGCTTCCGCCATCCACCGGCCCAGTAGCAGAACCAGCGGTGGATGGATGACGATCAGATACCGCGCCACACCCCACATCGGCAGCCAGGTCCATGACACCAACGCCAGCCCGGCCACCGGAACGGCCACCGCCGTCGCCAACCAGACCAGCGACAGCCGTCGTTCGCGCCACGCCTGCGCCGCCAACCCTGCCAGGACCGCCAACGTCACTGGTCCATGCAGCCACTGACACGCCGCGCCCCACCACGGTATCTCACCCTCCAGGTCCGTTCGCCCGCCGAGCAACAGTGTTCCCAGCAACTGCAGCGGATTGCGCGAGAGCATGGTCTCGGCGGGAGACGACAACCATTCCAATCCCTGCCGTTGAACCAGTGCCTCGCGAAACATCGGCCCCCATCCCACGACGAACGGCAGCAGCCCAACCAGTCCCACTGCGAGCAGCCACGTCACCGCGAGACGCCGCGAGACACAGCGCGCCGCAACCAACAGGCCGAACCCCAGCTCGGCCACCGGCACCGCCAAGCCCACATAGCTGAACCACGGCAGCAGACCGGTGGCCGCTCCGAACAGCAGCAGTCGTCCCCGGCGAGGCCGTTCGGATTCCAACTCCGTTCCAAACAGTCCGAGTGACACGAGCGACAGCGTCCACACCGCCGCATACATCTTCGCATCACGACAATACCAGACGTGGCAGGCGCTCAGCGAAGCAAAGATGAGCGACCAGCGAGCCGCCCGGTGTCCGATCAATTCAGGGCCGAGCCAAGCCAGCGCGGCCAGACCGGCCAGTCCCCACCAGGCCGACGACATGCGGAGCGACTCGTTCGACGATCCGCACCACTGCCGCCAGCGATGGACGATCACATAGTGCAGCGGCGGAAAAGGCGATCCCTTCAGCCGCTCGATCACCTCGCCCAGCGTCACCGGATCGGTGCGCTGAACCGTCATCAACTCATCCCACCACAGCGACTTCTCCCCCAGCGAGACGACGCGCAATCCAAGCCCCATCCCCAGCGCGACGATCACCAGTCCCGTAACCCACGCCTGACGATTCACGTCCCCTCGCCCCGCCGCTTTGGGTTCGTTCGTCTTGTCCCCTCGCCCCGGCTCGGGCACCGCCGCTGCGGTGGTCGGGAGAAGGGTTCCTGCATCAGCTCCCGGTCGTTTCGGAGTCACAGGCCGCGAATCGGCAGACGGCATGGATGCGGAACTCATGGCGCGTCCTTCACAGCATCGGTGGCGGACCATGGCGGCAAGCCCAACTCGGCGCGCACGCGGTTCACGTCCTCGACCGACAGATCGAACACCCAGATCGAGTACCCCGGCTTGGCGACCGGTTGGAATCGCGCGTAGTAGGCATACGCGCCCTGCGGTACGTGCGCGATCCCCTGCAAGTCCCGACCGTTCGGCGCGGGGAACGAGATGCCCAACACATAATTCACGCTGACCGCCTGCAAGCCGGGGACCGGACCAATTTCGGGAGAAGCGTCGTCCTCACTTGTCACAATTTGCGAGCGTGGCTTTTGAAATCCGGGACCGAAGGGAGGCAACTCGAAGTTGTCGAATCCGGCGACCTGCGGAGCCATCGTGCCAAAGTACGCGAGTTTCAACGGTTCACCGGGCCGATGCGCTGTGAGCCAGTCGCGCAGCGCAAGCAGCCCCTCGCCCCAGTCGATGCTGCTGTCCGCCAGATGCCTTGGTCCACCCTCCGGCCCGCCAACCGCTTCACTGAAGTACGGCAGGTAGTGGGGATGGTGCCGCAGCACACTGACCGGAATCGACAACAACAGGCACAGCAGCCCGCCGCGCAGTTTCCAGCCGCTCCGCCCCAGCAGCGATCCCAGCCGACCGCAGAACACACACAGGAACGGAAAGCACGGCAACAGATAGCGAAAGTACTGCAACCCCGTGTTGTGACTGACCGACACGAAGTAAACGACGAACGGCACGAGCAAGGCCAGCTCATCCAGCCACAGCGGTGTAGCAGTCTTCGCCTTGTCCCCTCGCCCCGGCCTTGCGGGGAGAGGGCCAGGGTGAGGGGTCTTCCCTTTGTCCCCTCGCCCCAGTTCGAGCACCGCCGCTTCGGTGGTCGGGAGAGGATTCGGGTGAGGGGGGCTTTCGGCGGAGGCAGATGATTCCCGGCGAGCCGGGTGCCGTAAGGCCCCGGGTTGTTCGGCGAAGGAACTCTCGACACCACCACTCGTCCCGAACCTGAATGCCTCCGGCTCACGCAGACTTCCGTGCCGCGCCACAAACACCCGGCTTCCCACGAAAACGCTCATCGCCAGTCCCGCCACCGCCAGCGTTCCCAGCGGCAATTTCACCAGACAGCCATAGAGGTAGTAATACCACCAGCCGTTCCCCTTCTTCAGTTCGCCCCGCAGATACTTCTGATACTCGCCATGATCCAGATCGGCCAGTTGCGCATCGAACCCCAGCACGTACTGTTCGGGCAACGGCACGGGTAGCCGCGCCAGCCACGTCTGTTGAAACCGATTCCCGATCGGCCCGTGCCCGCTGTGCCGAGTCAGCGTCTCGCTGAAAAACGGAAACTCCTCCAACGGCTTTCCAAACCCGTCGAACAAATACAGGTCATTCAGCACGATCACACTCGCCACCAACACCACCAGCGCGTGTCCACACACCGCCCACAAACTCGGTTCTCGCCGTCTTCTCCCTTCGCCCCCGTCTGCGCGTCGAGAGTCGAGGGACGAGAGTCGAGAGCCAGAGGGAAAGCTGACGTTTTCGCTTGTCCCCTCGCCCCGGCTCGGCGGGGAGAGGGTTAGGGTGAGGGGTTCTTCGTTTCCCGCTGGGCAATTTCCGTCTGCGGAATTCGTTTGGTGTTTGGAACTTGAGCTTTGAGATTCCCCCAGAAACCTCACGACCGCCAACACTCCCCACGCCAGCGGCAGCACAATGCACGAAAACTTCGTCCCCTCGGCCACTCCCAACGCCACGCCGCACAACAGCGCCCGCTCGACCGACGGCACCCGCAGATACCGCCAGAACAGGTACGTCGCCAGAAACCCAAAGTACGCCGCCCCCATGTCGGTCGTTAGCAGCACCCCGTGCGTCAGCGACTCGGGTAGAAAGACCCACAGCCACAGACTGATCAACCCGCCAACCCCGCCGAACAACTCCCGCGACCACCACCAGATCAGCCACCCGCACGCGACCGACACCAGCATCACCATCGGCCGACAGTACAGGAACAGGTCGAGATACCGGTCCTGGTTTGCGACGAGGAAGTCGCGTCCAAACTCGAAGTCCGCCTGCCGCGACTTCGCCCGATAGACGTAGCGCGAGTAATCGACCTTCGCCCCCGCGATGACTGCGGGCCACGAGTACAACCACCGCATCACCGGCGGATTGTGGTGATAACACCAAAACTCACCCCGCTGGTAATAACTGATCCCGGCGGGCAGGTGCCAAATCTCATCAATCGTCGGGGCCTGATGCGGAGCGGCATCGACCAAAATCGTCGCCTGCACGACCAACAGCATCACCGCGATCAGACCGAACGGAGAAGCCAATCGCCGCGCACGATCCAGTCTTTCGGTGAGTGAGACGAGAAGGATCATGGCTGGTTCGGAACACTCGCGTGAAGGATGTGTACTCTCGCCCGTCGGTCAGACCTCGGGAGTGCTCCGGACTGAAGGAAGCTCTATACCGCACGCGGTCAAACATGAGACTTTGGCGAGCCGCCTGCCGTAAGGCTGCGGGTTCTTGATCGTGGCCAGAAACCCGTGGCCTTACGGCCCACGGCTCGCCTAAAACATCTCACTCATGGCCGCGAGAGGTATAG
>JAYVOX010000314.1:0-6654 GCA_043757695.1 Schlesneria sp. | reverse complement strand
CGAGTGCAATGTCCAACCGACGGCAATTGCCAATTGTTTTATCCGTGCCCCGGCTTTGCCATCCGTGCTAATCCGGTTTTGAATAGCACGGATGGCAAAGCTGGGGCACGGATGACGCGAAACCCGCCTTCAGTCTGAAGTCGAACAAACGTGACTCGATTGCAACACATTTAGAACTCGAAGAAGTCCACACACTCAATCGAACTGCGCCTCACTCGCGATGGCGATCTCTTTTCTCCACAATCAGCACGAACAGCTCCCGAACGTTAAGAACAGCCCGCGCAGTCTCGGACACGATCTCTGCCAAACGAACTGGCTCGCTCACGACAACCTCGACTCTCATTCCGGAACCACTCCAATGCCATCCCTGTTGCGACTGACGGTCGCCGCCCTCTCTGTCTGGTTGGTGACCGGAACTTCATTCGCGCAAGAGCCGAAGAAGCCTGCGATCCCGCACGCGCAGGACAAGCCGCCCAACGAGCCGCGCGATCCGCAGACAGCGGCGAAGATGATGACCGTGCCCGAAGGGTTCTCGGTCGAGGTCGTCGCGGCCGAGCCGGACATCGTCAATCCCGTCGCGATGGCGATTGATGAACGCGGCCGATTCTGGATCACCGAGTCGCTCGAATACCCGCGTCGCGAACCGGGGATCGGCAAGGACCGCGTCAAGATTCTCGAAGACACCGATGGCGACGGGAAGTGCGACAAGTTCACGGTCTTCCTCGACGGCCTCAACATCCCGAGCGGCGTCGCGGTCGGGCATGGTGGTGTGTGGATTGCGAACTCACCCGACATCCTGTTCGTGCCGGATGCGGATCGAGACGGTAAGCCGGATGGGCCGGCCGAGGTCGTCGTCACGGGCTTCGGTCGGTTCGACACCCACGAGCTACCAAACTCACTGACGTGGGGACCGGATGGCTGGCTGTATGGCCTCAACGGCGTCTTCAATCCCGCACACGTGACGTATCCGAAGGACTCGCCGTGGTTGAAAAATGTAGCAGGCACACTCCGTGTGCCGTCCGCCGAGAAGAGCAATGTGGAAGGTAAAGCTACAGACGAAGGCGACGGCACACGGAGTGTGCCTGCTACTGTGCAGGCCGAATTCAAATTCACCTGCGCGATGTTCCGCATTCATCCACGCACGCGCGAGTTCCAAGTCTTCTGCGAGGGGACGAGCAACCCGTGGGGGATCGCCTTCAACGACGAGGGCGAGGCGTTCATCAGCGCGTGCGTGATCGACCATCTGTGGCATCTGGTCGAGACCGGCTACTACCACCGTCAGGGCGGGCCGTATCCGCCGTTCACGTGGAAGATCGAAAGCATCGTCAAGCACAAGCATCAGAAGGCGGCCTACTGCGGCATCCACTACTTCGACAGCGACGCCTATCCCGAGCAGTACCGGGGCAAACTCTACATGGGCAACATTCACGGCGGCTGCATCAACGTCGATCGGATCGAGCGGGATGGCTCGACGTACAAGGGCTTCGGCGAACCGGATTTCCTCACGGCGAACGATGCGTGGTTCATGCCCGTCGTGCAGAAGACCGGCCCCGACGGCTGCCTCTACATTCTGGATTGGTACGACCGCTACCACTGCTATCAGGACGCCAACCGAGACCCCGCCGGCATCGACCGCCTGAAGGGCCGGCTCTATCGCGTGAGATACAAGGACTCGCCGCGAGTACCGAAGGGCTTTGATCTGGCGAAGGAGACGGACCGAGTGCTCGTTGATCGGCTACAAACCAAGAATGATTACATCCGGCACACGGCTGTTCGCCTTCTCCAAGAACGACCTACTGAGTTACTTCAGGCAGAACTGTTGACTCGAATTATCCGAGAGGATGCTTCGCGGACGCTTCGCCTCCAATCATTATTCGCGCTCGCGGGAATGGCTGACACCGGATTCAAGGTGCCGCTCCAACAGCATCTGGGTTCGCTTTCCGACCACACGATCCAATCCTGGGCGACCCGAATCCATTACAGCAATTCGGCCAACTCGTGGCCCCTAATTTCGGATCATGTTGAATGGTCGAGTAGCCAACGGGCAAAGTTTTGGTCTAACCAATGGTCACGTTTCCAAGTCGCGCAATCCCCCACCAAGCGTCTTCAACAGGTCATCGGCATTTCCAAAAATCGTTCGATGTCATTTCCAATTGAAGGCTTCGTCAAGATTCTCGCTTACCCTGACGAAGACCGCCTCATTCCACACATCGTCTGGCAGAATCTGCACCCGCGACTCGAAGAACATGCCGACGACCTTCTCACCATCCTTCGTGGCGGAGACTATCTAAAACACAAGTCCGTCGTAGATCTGATGCCGCGCGTCGCAGACCGAATCCTCGGTCGGCAGAAGTTCGATGCCAAGCCGGTGGCCGACTTGTTCGCGTTGCTGCGGGACGATCATCCCCAAGCCGGGCGCGATGTTCTCGCGTTGCTCGCGACGAAGGTGCAGTCGGGGGAACTCAAGGGGGAGAAGCTGGAGCAACTCAAGACGGCGATGTTCGAGCCGCTCACGCCGCTGCTCAACCGTGGCGCAGGCGTCCCGCCTGCGATTCATCCGCTGTCCGATGACGCCGCGCTGCTGGCCGTTTCGTGGGGGGACAAGCGCGGTCTGCCTCACGTGCGGCAATCGTTCGCGACGCGCGGCGTGCAGGCGGACTTGCGATTGAAGTCGCTTAGCGCACTCATCGCGGCGAAAGATGACGGCGTGCTGACGGCGGTCTCGGACGTGCTCGCCGACAAGGACCAATCGGCCGAGTTCAAATCGCAGGTGCTGCTCGCGATCGCCCGGCTGGAAGATGCGCAGGTTTCGGACATCATCCTCGAAAAGTTTGCCGCGATGGAGCCGAGCCTCCAGCCGTCGGCCATCGAACTGCTGACTCAGCGGGCGAGCTGGTCGAAGCGGCTGCTGACTCAAGTCGGCGAGAAGAAGATCGCGGCGACGGCCATCAACCTGAATCAGGCGCGCCGCATTCAGGCCCTCAAGGACAAGGATCTCAGCGAGCTGCTCAATCGCCACTGGGGCCAGGTGCGCGACACTCGCAACCCCGACCGCGAGAAGGTCGTCGCCGAGATGAAGTCGCTGATCCGCCAGACCCCGGGCGATCCCTTCGCCGGTGAAAAGGTGTTCAAACGAGTCTGCGCGGCGTGTCACAAGATCTACGGCGAAGGCCCCGACATCGGGCCGGACATCACCCTGAACGGCCGCAACGATTTCACGCAACTCCTCTCGAACGTGTTCGACCCGAGCCTCGTGATTGGTGCCGGTTACCGCGTCTGCACCGTCGTCACGACAAGCGGTCGCGTGCAAAGCGGCCTGCTCGTCGAAGACAGCCCGCAACGAGTCGTCCTCAAACCGGCCGCTGTCGCCGGGAATGCGAGTCGCGGAGCGGACTCGCCTACGAACCAGCCGGTCGCCGTCACCATCGGCAAGCTGGAAATCATCCCGCGCGACGAGATCGACGAGTTCAAACTCAACGAACTCTCTTTGATGCCCGAGGGCTTGGAGAAGCAACTCACCCCGCAGGAGATCATCGACCTGTTCGCCTTCATCACGCTCGACAAACACCCGAAGGATCCGTCGGCGAAGAGGCTGCCCGGCGTCTCAGCAGTCTCCCCGCGCAACAGCCTCAACCCCGCCGACTTCGCCGTCATGGTGGGCGAAATCCTGCCCGGCTTCTCGACGACCGAATCAGGAGAACTCGGCATCGGCCTCCTCACCGAACACCTCGGCCGCGACAACGTCCTGCGCTCGCATCCGGTCACGCGCGACAAGCCGTGCGTCCTGTCGATGACGCTCACGCCACCCGCCGACAAGAAAACAAGGCTGATCCTCGACGTGGCCCACGACGCGCGCGGCGACTGGCGGCTGGTCGTCCGAGGCAATGGCCAGCGTCTGACCGACGACATGATCTCGAAAGAAACCTGCTCGAAAGGCTGGCGGACCCTCACCATCGACCTTACGAAATTCGCCGGCCAGGAACTCAAGCTCGACCTCGTCAACCAAGCCAACGACTGGTCCAACGAGTTCGGCTACTGGGGCGGCGCGAGGATTGTGAGCGAGTGACCGCTAAGCCATAGTGGGCTGAGTACAAGGCACGATAACACCACTGGATTACGGACTATGCCGACGAAAATCAGTATTGAAGGATTCAAAGCGATTGGAGATCGAGTTGATCCCGAAATTCGGCCATTGACACTTCTCGCTGGCGCGAACAGCTCAGGAAAATCGAGTCTGATGCAGGGTATCCTCCTGCTCAAACAGACGATCGAAGCGCCGTACGATCCGGGGCCGATCCTGTTGAATGGGCCTCATGTCCGCTTCACTTCGATTGACCAGCTTCTGCATACAGGTGTTGCGAAAGCAAGCCAAGCCGCTGGTTTCACAGTAGGGATCGACGACGGCACGTCCGCGTTTGAGACTCGCATTGAACGACAAGGTTCAAAGGAAGAACTTGTCGTGAGTCGGTTCACGACGCGAACCAAGGGTTCGCAACCATTTGAACTGAGCCTAGGTACGGACACCAACGAGTTGTCAAAACGAGTTTTGAAACAGTTCAAGATTCCTGATTCTCCCGAGCATCGAATCGAAGTCGTGAGAGATAGGTTTGCTCTTGTCCCAGCGCTGGTGCGAAGCGCCGCCGACGGTACAACTCCGTCGCGGTATCTACTGCCGATCATCCCGTTTGATTTGGGGCTACTTCGGAGGATCATTCACATTCCAGGACTTCGCGGAACTCCAGAGCGATCCTACCCACTGACCGCAACCGGCCCGCTCTATCCGGGTACGTTCGAGAATTACTCGGCGAGCGTGATTGCGCGTTGGGGTGAGTCGGAGCCAGCGAAGGTCAAACAACTCGGCAAGCATCTACAGCAACTCGGCTTGACTTGGAAAGTGGAGGCCAAGCGAGTGGACGGTGCGAGTGTCGAGCTTCGAGTCGGGCGAATGCCTCGCGGCGTCGTGGGTGGTGGAAAAGATTTGGTAAACATCGCGGACGTTGGCTTCGGAGTTTCACAAACACTTCCCATCCTCGTGGCATTGATCGAAGCCCAGCCGGGACAACTGGTCTACATCGAGCAGCCGGAGATTCACCTGCATCCGCGCGCTCAGGTGGCGATGGCAGGCTTGCTCGCCGATGCTGCCAAACGCGGGGTGGTTCTCGTCGTCGAAACGCACAGTTCGTCGTTGCTACTGGCGGTCCAAACACTGGTCGCCGAGGGAAGCTTGCCGTCTGATCTGGTTAAGCTGCATTGGTTCACTCGCGATGAAAAATCGGGAGCCACACGGATTACAAGTGCAGACCTTGATGAAGCCGGGAGGTTTGGCGACTGGCCCGAGGACTTTGCGGATGTCTCGTTGGAGGCGGAGGCTCGGTACTTGGACGCAGCGGAAGCCTTCTTGGTGAAGGAGTAACCGTGGCGAAGTCAAAACCGGCTCCTCCTTCGCGAGTCATCGTCGTTGACTGTGGTGTCGCCTATGCCGCCGGTCCCGAAGAGGCGACGCATCCGACTTCTCGCCACTGCCGCGATTTTCTACTGGCCATGCGAAGTACCGCTCATCGGCTCGGCTGGACTCCCGCTATCGCGGAAGAATGGCATCGGCATCGGTCTGGATTCGCTCGCAAGTGGCTGGTCAGTATGTTTGCCCACAAGTTGGTTGAGAATGTTTCCCCAAAGGAGAACTCATCGCTTCGGGCCGCTCTCACCAAATCCAATCCCGCGAAGAATGCTTGCGCAGCGATGTTGAAGGACGCCCATTTGCTCGAAGCTGCGATCAATTCGGAGAAACGAATCGCATCCTTGGATGATAAAGCTCGAACGCTGTTTGCCGTGGCGGCGAAGGCGTACATGCCGATTCAAGCTGTCTGCTGGGTCAACCCCGACTTGGAACACGACTCCGTTGTGGAGTGGCTCAAGACCGGAGCGCCGCTGGAAGCCGCACGACGAATTGCCGCCCATTTCTCTGCCGACAAGAAATCATGAAGGAATCAATCTGGCGGGAATGCTGGGACGCGGGAATGCTAAGAAGCCGAGTCGACTGAACGCTCACACAAATCGACTGAGATTGTTGGAAGGAGAGGTCGAGTGATGTCGGATGAGGTTGAGGCGACATCGGCCATCGAGTCGGTGCGTGTTGAATCGGTTCAGCTCGAACCGAGACGCGACTCGCGTGAGGTTGAGGCGGGAGTGGTCTCGCGCGTGTTTGTAGATTGGTCGTTGCGGCATGAGGCGACTCGGTGGCAGCCTGCGTTGCTGATCTTGTTGCCGCTGTTCCTCGCGGGCGTGATGGCGGCTACGACATGGCCGCAATTGGGAGTGCGGTTTGAGATGACGGGGCGCACGGCGATGAGGCAACTGTTCTGGGTGGCCGCGTTGACGATCGGATTTGGTGGCGTTCAGTACGCGTCGAAGGCGGTCTGCTGGGAGTTGTCTCGTGAGATGCGCGACATCGTGCGAATGACGAGTCTCAATGCCCAGACACTGCTTTGGACGAAGACGCTGGCACGCTGGGGAACGATCGGCTGGTCGCTGCTGTTGTTGCTGCCGCTGGCGTTGTTGGCCTGCACGCTGGGAGGCGTCACTCGCGATCAACTGCTGGCAGCGGCGTGTGGGTTAGCGCTGGTGGCCGCATTGGCCGGAAGTATCGCGATGCTG
>JAYVOX010000313.1:0-6671 GCA_043757695.1 Schlesneria sp. | reverse complement strand
GCGTTTGCTCAAGCGGGCAAGAAGACCCTGCTGATCGATGCCGACTTGCGTCGTCCCGGCATGACGCAGTTGCTCGACCTCAAAGGTCCGCGCGGCCTAGCCCAAGTCCTGAACGATAAGAAACTCGACATTGATGTCGCCGAGCGATGCCTCGACAACGTGTTCCATCTAGGGGTCGAGGGTCTCGATTTCATGCCGTCTGGTCCGCGTCCGGCTAACCCGTCGGAACTGCTTTCCAGCGAACGCTTCAGCGACATCATTGCGTGGGCCGAACAGATTTATGACCAGATTCTGATCGATGCGCCGCCGGTGTTGGCCGTCACGGACTCTTCAATCATTGGCCGGATTGTGGATGGTGCGATCGTCGTGGTGAGACCTGACAAGAACCGCCGCAAGATGGTGATGCGTGCGATTGATTCATTCCGCTCGTCGGGCGTGAAGGTCATCGGACTCGTCGCCAACCACATCGAAGGCTCTTCGAGCTCCGACTATGGATACGGTTACGGCTACGGGTACGGTTATGGCTACGGTCATGACACTCCTCCCGAAACGGATAACAAAGAGGATCATGAGGACAAACAACCGTATCGCCGCGCGGCTTAATGAGTTGAACGTCACGCACACTCTTCACCTGACTCGCGCAACCCGGCAGAGACGCTCTGCCGGGTTACTTTGTTTCTGGATTACAGGCTGCTTGTGCGAACGGGAACGCAGGCTTGGTCGTGTCCGTGAGCCATCGCTATCATCCGCCCCCGCTCAAGGCTGCTCCGTTTTCCTTCCTGCCTCTTTGTGATTGAGACTCTCCGATGACCGACTTCCGTACCGAACACGATTCCATGGGCGATGTTCAAGTTCCCGCCACCGCTTACTACGGCGCGCAGACACAGCGCGCTGTCGAGAACTTTCCGGTCTCCGGTTGGCCGTTGCGATCCGAGATGATTCGTGCGATGGGACTCGTCAAATGGGCGGCCGGTGTCGCGAATCGTGATCTTGGGAAACTGACCGGAACCGGGAAGAACCCGCTGAACGCGACGCAAGTGTCCGCACTGCTGAATGCCGCGCGAGAAGTCGCGGCGGGACAGTTCGATGCACAGTTCCCCGTCGATGTCTTTCAGACAGGCTCGGGAACGTCGAGCAACATGAACTGCAACGAAGTGATCTCGAACCGCGCCATCGAACTGGTCGGCGGTGATCGCTTCGACCAGAAGAAGCCGATTCACCCGAACGATCACGTGAACATGGGGCAGAGTACGAACGACACGTTCCCCACCGCGATCCACGTCGCGGTGGCGATGAGCATTCATGCCAAGCTGATGCCCGCACTGACACGGTTTGCGGATGTCCTGCGTGACAAAGCTCAACGCTGGGACAAGATCATCAAGATCGGTCGCACGCACTTGGCCGATGCCACGCCGCTGCGGCTCGGCCAAGAGTTCGGTGGCTTTGCGCGGCAGTTGGAGTTGTCGGTCGGTCGCGCGCAGCAAGCCCTGCAAGCGGTCCTCGAATTGCCCGTCGGAGGGACCGCCGTCGGGTCGGGCATCAACACGCATCCCGAGTTCGGGCATCGAACCTGTCAGGCACTCGCGACCGAAACCGGGATCGCGTTCATCGAAGCGGTCAACCACTTCGAGGGGAACGCTCAGCGCGATGGTCTCGTCGAGTCACATGGTCAACTGCGAACCATCGCGACGACGCTGTTCAACGTGGCGAACAACATCCGCTGGCTCGGTTCGGGACCGCGCTGCGGCTTCTATGAGATCATGCTCCCCGATCGTCAGCCCGGCAGTTCGATCATGCCCGGCAAGGTGAACCCGGTGATGTGCGAGAGCCTGATGCAGGTTGCGGCGCGCGTCATCGGCAACGATCAAACGGTCGCCTTCAGCGGTGCCACCGGTGGCCAATTCCAACTGAACATCATGATGCCCGTGATGGGCCACGCGACGTTGGAGTCGATCGCGCTGCTGGCTCAAGGAACGACGGCGTTCATCGACCTCTGTGCCCTCGACATGGATGCGAACCCTGAAGCGTGCGAGGCGAGTGTCGAACAAAGCCTCGCGATGGTGACGAGCCTCAACCCGCACATCGGCTATGAACGAGCGGCGGCTCTCGCCAAGGAGGCATTCAAGTCGGGCAAGACCATCCGCCAGTTGTGCCTCGACCAAAACATCCTGCCAGCCGAACAACTCGCCACCGCGCTCGATCCGTGGAGCATGACCGAGCCGCAAGCGTGAGACGCCCGCTCAAGGACGCGACCAGTCCAACGCGACCTGTAGGATGGGCAAGAGTGCCCGTCCTGTTTTGGTTCCCCGCGTGGCAGCGTGAAAGCCGGACGGGTAAGAGTGCCCATCCGGCAGGGCTGCACTTCCCACTTTCCTACCTCGCCTTTTTTCGGAACGCTTCGATCTGCAACTCACCTTCAGGCGTGATGTGGCAGCGGACGGCTCCGTGTTGGGCGGTCGATAGAACGCGTGTGCCCGGGCCGTAGCGTGAGGCCAGTCGTTCTTCGACGGCACGATCCGACGCGCTGGCGATCACCCACTCCGGCGTCGCCCAGCGGGCCAGGTCCGGCGGGTTGGCCTTGATGCTCCCATGATGCGGAGCGAGCAGCACGTCGGCATCCACGCGCGGTGAGCGGAGCAATCGTTCGAGACCCTCGCGTTCGAGGTCGCCCGTCAACACGATGCGGCGACCGGAGAACTCCACGCACAGCACGATGCTGTTCGGGTTGTCTTGCGTTGAATGAAAGTTCGGTGCGGGATGCAGCACGCGGATCGTGACACTCGGGTCGAGCGACAATGATTGCCCGGCGGCGATCAAGCGAATGTCGAGCGACGCCGCAGTTGCTTTGTTCAGAGCGGCCGCGACCGGAGGTTGAGACCAGTCCAGAAACGTGCGATGCACCAGCAGCGTTCCGGTCGGCAGAACCTCGATCAATTCCGGGACCGCGTTGCAGTGGTCGGCATCGGCGTGCGAGACCATCAGTGCATCGAGCCGCGTTCCGCCGGACGACCACAGCACCCCTTCGACGATCCGCGCCACTCGGCTCCCACCCAACATGCTCCCCGCATCGTAGAGGAGCGTCCGGCCGTTGGGACACTCGATCAACACACTCAAGCCATGACCGACCGACAGCACCGTGCAGGTCAGCCCGCCGCGCGCGGGAAGGCTCCAAGCCAGCATCAAGCCGAACACGATCCAAGCCAGTGACCCGCGCGGAGACCAGTAGAAGCGGCCTCGCCAACGATCGATCAGCGAGCACGACAACGTCAATCCATAGAACCCGATCAACCACCAGACCGGTGGCGCGGCGACGTAAATGTGGCCAAGTTCGACTCGCGCGGCCGCTTGCACCGCCGATATGAACCAGCCCAGCGTCAGTTCGAACGGCACGCCCAGCCAGCCGAACAACTGCGGCGAAACCAGACCGAGCAAGAGGAACGAGTAGCCAAACCAGAACATCACGACGATCAGCGGACTGAGCAGCACGTTCAGCGCGAAGCCGATGGGTGAGACCAGATGAAACTCGGACGCGATCAGCGGTGAAGTCACGATCCAGATGGCCGCGCCCATCGCATAGCTCTCGACAATCTTGCGAACCAACCACGCGATCGCCAATCGCCACCCAGGCGGTTCGGACAGTGGTTCGTCGGCCACAGTGAATGCTCCACGTATCGGACGTAGAAAACTGAGTGCGATCAGAATGGCGAACACCGCCAGAAACGAGAGCTGTGCCCCCGAGTTGAACAGGTCGCTCGGGTTCCAAGCCAATAGGCTGATGACGGCCAACGCGAGTGAGTTCCACGCCGAGCCGCCTCGCCCCACAAGCTGCCCGAACGCGAGGACGACGGCGATCAGAGTCGCTCGCAGGACCGGCGGGTTCGCGTCGGTGATGAGTGCATACGCCGGAAGCAGACAGAGCAGCATGATCAGTAACGAGTGACTCGATCGCCGCAGTACGCGTCCGATCGTCCAGAGCCAGCCCCACAACAACCCGACGTTCATGCCGGAGATCGCGAGGACGTGCAATGTCCCGCTCTCCGCGAACGCGCGCCGCAAGTCTTGATCGAGATCGACGCGGCTGCCCAACAACAGTGACTGCGCGACAGAAGCAGTGCGCGGACTGAGTTGCCGCGCGATGAGATTCTCCGCCCGCCGTCGGCCCTTCGCACGGAACACGGCGAGCTGGTCGAACACGTTTCGCTCACGACCGACGACGCGCACGGCCTCCAGCGATTCGACCGCGACGAGGCAGTGCAGACCCTGCGCGCGCAGCCAAAGTCCCGCATCGAACTCACCGGGATTCGAGGGCGTTGAGGGACGAACGAGTTCACCGACGAGCTCAATGATGTCGCCAATCACCAGTGCGTCGCAGCGACCGTCGATCGCCAATCGCGCCAGACCGGAGAGGGACTGCTCCGCGCCGCCATCATGGTGGTCGTTCAACAACGCACGGCATTCGACCACGCTGACCGTTCGTTCCGCCGCGCGCCACGGAGTCTGTTCCGCACCGAGTGCTTTGAAAATCACTGGCGACTGCACCACCTTGACTCTCATCCGCACGCGCTTTCCCGGCTGAGTCGCCCAGGCCGAGACATCGTTCTCAGCCAGGCAGCTCCAACGGACGTGATGCCACGCCGCGCCGAGACTCGCGCAGCCCAGCAACAACAGCACGACGGAGACACGTCGCCCACGCAGCGCGATGCTAACGATGGCACTCGCCGCGATGACAACACACAGGATCAGCCATGTCGTGAGGTTGAGCGCAGTCAGCCGATCCGAGAGGACACCGACCATCACGGCGACCGCGACTGGTACAGCGGGGCTGCGGTGAAACCGCCCGCTCACAACAGGTCTCGCGATCGGTTCGAAGACGTGCAGCACGAGGAACCTCGCGATCCAGCAGCCTGTGAATGAGCAGGTGTGGGGGGCAGATTGAAAACCGACCCCGCACGATGAACGCAAACGGCGGGAAGATTACGAGTGCTGCGATCGCTTCACAAACGTGAGTTGCTCTGGGGCAGCAAGAATCGACTAATCGACATGGGCGAAGTTGCCTGCACGTCGCTTGCTTCCGTTGAGAGGCCTGATCACGATGGCGGGCGTTGAATTTGTACTTCGCACGGCCCCAAGTGAGATATTTGAATGTAGCCACGTTTCGCCAGAACGTGGTTGTTTGAGTGTCACGCCCGCACTCTGGCGAGGTGCAGCTACGTCTCACTTCAGCCCGCGCGAGGTATATATGGTCTCTCGCCATCGGTCACTCACTTCTTTCGCAACTTCAACGAGGTCTCACATGTCGGCATCACGGCGCGATTTTTTGGAAGCGTTCTCACTCGGTTCAGCCACCGCGCTGACGGCGGGTCTGTTGGGCTGCGGCCAACCCGGTGCGGGACCAATGGTAGGCAGAGGACTGGCGGGCGCACCGGTCGATCCGTCACTGCGACCGCTCAAGGCGGCGTTCTCCAACGCTGGCCTGCAAAGCACGTGGTGCGAACTGGGCAAGAAAACGGCCGAGCTGTGGGGGAGGCTGCTCAACGTGGACATCACGTGGTTCGACGGTGAGTTCGATCCCGAGAAGCAACGCAACAAGATCGATGCCATCGTCGATCGCGATTGGGATTTCTGCTGCTTTCAAGCGGTGCAGATCGACTCGCTGGCTGAGCCGGTGCGCCGATTGAAAGAGCGCAAGATCCCGGTCATCTCGATGGACACGCTGCTCGTCGATCTGGACAAGCTCCGCGACACGGGCGTCTGGACCGTCGTCGCTCCCGACAACGTCAACATGGCCGAGATGGCGGTCGGGTATCTGATGGAGAAGCTCGGCGGCAAAGGGAAGCTCATCCACATCGGCGGCCTTGATGGACATAGCGGTGCGCAGGGCCGACGGCAGGGCTTTGAAAACATCGTCAAGAAATTCCCCGAGGTCGAAGTGGTCGGCGGTGGAGTCCGTTGGTGCGATTGGAAGGCGGAGAAGGCACGCAACACGTTCGAGTCGCTGCTTCAACAAGAGACGACGCCCATCGCGGGAGCATTCTTCCACAGCGACGACATGGCCCTCGCCTCGGTCCCGGCGCTGAAGGGAACGATTCACGAGAAGATGCTCGTCGCGGCTGTCGATGGCCAGAAGTCGGGACTCGATGCGGTCAAGCACGGAGTCCTCGCGGCCTCTTCGGTCAACCCCGTCTGCCGCATCCATCGCACCGCGCTGTTCCTCGGCCAGTTCTTCGTCCGCAACAAGGAAACGATCGACCAGGCCCCGCTGGAGATCATCACGCCGGGACCACTCGTCATCCCCGAAAACCCGCGCGTGCTGGAAGCGATGTACTACATGGCCGACCCCGCGCACTGCATTGTGTGAGGTGCCCGGCGATTCATTGGGGCTGAGCGGCGAGAGCCTGTTTTGAGCGAACGGCACAGCGGCGGGCAATCCCCGCCGCTGTGCGTGGCCGTCCTCTAGGTGACTGTCCGGATCGGCTAAGGTCATCCCTTCCGTAGGGTGGGCACTGCCCACCATCAACGACCGATTGTGGTGGGCAGTGCCCACTCTACAGGTAGCCGGACAGGCACCTTAGGCCTGAATCAGCAACTGCGTCTGTTCTGGCAAGTTCTGGGCGACGCCCTGGATGATGTCGCCCTTCATCGTGCGCCAGAGTGTGCCGCGTTTGGTCGCA
>JAYVOX010000312.1:0-6691 GCA_043757695.1 Schlesneria sp. | reverse complement strand
TCGTCGAGGATCACTTCGCAGACGGGCGACAACTCCAGACCTTTGCGAACTTTGTCCTCGAACTCATCGCGGTTGTAGGCAATGCCACCGCCGACTCCCCCGAGCGTGAAGCTGGCGCGAATGATGACCGGCAGACCAATCGCTTCGAGGGCCAGTCGCGCCTCTTCCAAGTTGTGAACGACCCTGCTCTTACAGACCTCCAGCCCGATCTTGACCATCGCCTGCTTGAAGGAGTCGCGACCTTCCGCCTTCTGGATGACATCGACCTTGGCCCCGATCATCTCGACGCCAAACTTTTCGAGGACGCCGTGGCGGGCGAGGTCCATGCCGATGTTCAGGCCGGTCTGACCGCCGAGCGTCGGTAGGACGGCATCGGGCCGTTCGACCTCGATGATCTTTGCGACGTATTCCCACGTGATCGGTTCGATGTACGTCCGATCCGCCATCTCGGGATCGGTCATGATCGTGGCGGGGTTGGAATTGACCAACACGACCTGATAGCCCTCCTCGCGGAGAGCCTTGCAGGCTTGAACGCCGGAGTAATCGAACTCACAGGCTTGGCCAATGACAATGGGGCCGGAACCGATGATCAGAATCTTGCGGAGGTCGTCGCGGCGAGGCACGGCGGCGGTCCTTTATGGCGGAGCGAAAAGCTTCCTAGGCGGGACGGATCAGCAGTCTCAACTCCTTGTCGAGACCCGATCCGCGCGAAACCGCCCAAGGCTAACAACCGCAACGCGAGATTCAAGCAAGGTGGAAATGTTCGTCGCGATGAGCCTGTTTTCTCGCACAAACTCGCCGCGTGAGCAGCGAACGCACGTCGAACCGTTTACGATTCGGCCTTGCCCACGGATCGTTCTCGTTGACCACGACCTCCTTTTTTCTTCATCCGTGCCCCGGCCCTGCCATCCGTGCGATTCAATCCTGACCCAGAGCGGGAATCGCACGGATGGCAGGGCCGGGGCACGGATGAAGGCAGGAAGCAACGACCCAATTGAACTGCCAGCCAGCAGTAGATCATCGGAACAATCGCTCACACTGCCTTTTAAAGCCGTTCCGAGTAACGGTCCCAATCATGAAGCTCACCTCGCTCATCGCCGAACTGTACGAACTCGATCCCGAGGAAAAACTTGAGTGGCTGGTCGAGTTCGCGGACCAGTTGCCTGAACTTTCGCCGGATTTGGTTCGAGAACCATTCCCCGAGTCGTGCCGCGTTCAGGAGTGCCAGACGGCGGTTCATGTTTGGGCCCAGGCTGTGGACGGACGAATTCAAATTGAGGCGGATGTCCCTCGCAAATCGCCGACAGTCCGTGGATTGGTCGCGCTCCTCGTGGTCGGACTGCAAGGCGAACCGGTCTCCGTCGCATTGGCGTTGCCGGATGATCTGGTCTCGCACTGGGGCTTGAGTGCCGTGCTGGGAATGACACGCCAGCAGGGTTTTCGTGGCGTTGTGGCACGCGTCAAACGGGCATTGCTGGACTCTGCCGGTTGAGTCTTGACGAAAGGTTCCCGTTCTCAAGAAAACTCAAAAACTCATCTGCCATTCCCGTTTTTTTCCTGTATGCTGCCCACGAAATCCACGTCGCCTGCCGGTGAAACGGGGTTTTCCCGCCTGATGCCTCCCCCCAACAATCCGTTCAAAAAATCGTAGGTTGCGGTCCCGAACCTTTTAACGGACCAAATCTCGTTCTTCTTCTTGAGTCGAAGTAACGCTTGCCGTGGGTGAGTGAACGTTCGACTCAGTTAGTTTCTCCGTCACAGATGTGGCCCTCTCGTTCACTCGGATTCCGGTTTGTTAGCCGTCCGAACTCGTGAGACCGCCTGTTTGTTCCGGCCTGTTTGACCGCGTGAGATGGCTCCCGGTGTCGGTTCATTCTGAAAGGCAATGCTGTGGCGAACGTCTTGCAACGAAAGAAAACTCAGATGACGGAAACCCCAGAACGCCCCGTGCGAATTCTCCCTTCGACGGAGCTACCGAGTTACACGTTTGTCCCTGGCTCCGATACGCCGCATCCCATTCGCGATCCGCGCGGTCACAGCTATCAACGGAAGTCGCCACCACCCAAGCAACTGACCTCTCAGACGTGGGCCGAGAACCGTCACTACCTGTTGGCGCTCGACTACTTCAATCACGGCTACTACTGGGAAGCTCACGAAGAGTGGGAACGGCTGTGGCGTGCGTCCGGTCCTGACACGCTGATTGGCAAGTTCCTGAAGGGCTTGGTCAAGCTGTCAGCCGCCGGCGTGAAGGTCCGTGAGAACAGCATTCACGGCGTGCGGCGTCATGCGGCTTCGGCCGGAGAAGTCTTCGCCGACGTGGCTGCCGAAGTCGGGACCGAGCATTACTGCGGTTTGGAGTTCGTCGTGCTGCAATTCGCCGCCGACCGTGCCGCGCAGATCGCTTACAAAGATCGTATCGGCTCGCCTCACAAGCCCGCTCGCGTCTTCCCGTTCGTCCTCGCGATCCAGCCTCCACCGCTCGACTGATGCGTCAAAGAGTCGCTGGATGAGTACCACTGAGAACAATCGGCCCATCGTTGCTGGCTTCGGCAACGGTGGGCCATCGCATTTGGCACGCACGATTGGGTCGCTCAGCCGTGATTGAGATTGCTGAGAAAACATGCTCCGATCATCTTTATATTTCCGCGGCCCTAAAATGGATGGCCAGTCGATGGCAAAAAGCTTGCGTCGATTACTTCGGACCCGTGATTTCCATTGTGAAGTCAGGTTCGGGGAAGCACCGCGCTTGCAAACTCGATTTGTTGCAATCGACATTTCCCGCGAAGAGAATTCTGTGGTTCACATGGAAATTGTCGAAAAAACGTTGACCGCCGTTTTCGATTGCGTTGCCCGCTCGAAAATAATGGCCGCCAATAAATGGGAGTCATGTCTTCTCGCGATAACAGGTACCAATGGACACTGCTATCACGATTTTACTCGCTGTGTGGAGTTTGAATGTGATCTGCTCGCGATCCTTGCCTTGCATCGGGTCCGGGTGGAATTGGCCGTTATCCCCTGTGGCGACGATGAACGTGATGAGGTGCCAGATGTCGTCGGCAAACTAGGCAAGTAGATTTTTGTCCGGCTGGGCCTAGATGAGATTGTTTTCAGCCGTGATCGACCTGCCGCTTCTTTTGGTGTCTACACAGGTGTCTTAAAGGCGGGCGCGGAAACGGCTCAGTTCAAGAAGTCAGCCAATGAGAGGGAATTGGCGCGCGCGGTGAGTTGCAGGCTCATCTGGTAGAGCGTTTGTTGTTTTTGGATGGCGGCGATCGTCCCTGCGACATCGACCGCTTCGATGTTGTCCGTCGCCTCTTGAATGTTGAGCTGCACATCGGCCGTGCGAGACTCCAGCTTGGACAAGTACTCGGCTTGAACCGACTGCGCGCCGAGAGCGTCGATCACGTCATAGTTGATGCGGTCGAGGGCGGCGATATGGCGGCCAATCGCGTGAGAACGATCGATCGCGCTCAGGCCGTGCGTATTCCGAATGTCGTCGCGCAGCGCGATGAGAACTTGGAAGACATCGGTCGCCCCTTGGTAATCGAGGCGGTCGGTGCTCGCTTGACGAATCTGCGTGCTATCGACGTTGGTCATCTCGCCGGTCGTCCCATCCGTCACGATTTGGTTCGCGCTGAAGTCGATCGGCTGCGACGTGGCACCGCCATCGACCGACAGCGTTCCGGTTGCAGCCAGCGACACGGTTCCGTTGAAGCCTGCTGCGATCGCCGTCGTGTCGAGATAGACCGCTTCCCCTTTGGGGCCGGTCACTTTGAAATCGGTTCCGGTGCTCGTGAAGGCAACGGCGGGACCACCGTTGAGAGACACCGTGCCGCTCGCACCCGTGCCGCTGGTATCGACAATGGTCAGCGTGTGCGCACCGCTGGGACCAATGATCGTGTCGCTCGCGGCGGACGATGTTCCCGTCGTGAGACCTGACGCGCCGGAGATCGTGGTGAGCGTGTGCTTCACCAGCAGCGTCCCCGGTTCGGACGCGCTGTCCGTTCCGGTACCGGGCCGCGCTCCGGTCGTTCCGGTGAAGGCCGTGGTCGTGCGGTGCCGAGCTTGAAAAACCTCGCTGCCGGGGATCAGCGTGCCGACACTGATCGCCTTGCCAACGACCGCCTCGGACGGCTGATCGCTCCCGCGATAGAGCACGTCTTTCGGACGTTGTGAGCTGTCTGTGGTCGCCACAACAAACGGCGGTGCGTTGCTGGCCGTCCCACCAAAGATGTAGCGGCCATCGGGGAGCTGGCGGTTGCCGACACGCAGCATCTGATCGAGGACAACGTCGATCTGATGCGCAAACGCGCCATCTGAAGCAGCGTCGTGCGCGGCGCTATTCACTTCGATGGCGATGTCCTTGGCGTGTGTCAGAACCTCGCGAGACTCCGTCAGCGCATCGACGCTGGTTTGCAGGACCACTCCCGCGTCGCGAATCGTTTTGAGGTGCGAGTCGAGTCGCAGGTTTTCAGCGTTGTTCTGATTGACTTGAACAATCTCGGCCGGTGAGTCTGACGGACGCAGAATGCGCTTGCCCGACGAAAGCTGCTCTTCCAACTTGGCCAATCGAGCGTAGTTCGCCTGAATCTGTCGCACAGACGCATTGGTCTGCATTTCCGAGGTGATTCGCATGATGGGCCTTTTTGAGAGCGACCATTCGCACTCGACTGTCATTCGCGGCCGCAGCAGCCGACGACATCAATTCAATTGCAGCAACTGATCGAGAGTTTGGTTGACGGAGTTGATGTACTTGGCTGCCAACTGAAACATCCGCTGGTACTTCAAGACTTGGACCATCTCTTCGTTCGGATCGACACCGGAGACGCTTTGAATTTCGTCGCTGACACGATTGGTCAGCAGTTGATTGGTCTCATCAAGTTGCTTCAGTGAACTGACATCGGACCCGATCTCACCGAGCGTTTGGTTGAAGAACTCCGTGAACGTGGCCTGTCCGCCACTCATGGGTTGCGAGTCTCGCAGAGCAATCAGACGTTGCAAGTTGGAAGCATCGCCCGGCTGCCCCGAGCGCGATGTCGCGAGTCGATCCGGATCTGCTAGCAATTCGTCATTGACGCGAATCGTGGCCGCATCGTCGCCGCTGAAGAACGTATTCAAACCCAGCGTCGTGAGCAGTCCTGCCGAGTCGGGTTGACCGATGGCCTTCACGGTGAAGGAATCTCCAGACGCGACAGTTCCCGGTGACAATTTCACGGTGGCCCCATTGGCCAGCACGAGCGGTTGCCCTGCTTCATACCCTTGCCCGATGTCGCGTGTCCCGACGACCTCGCCCGCTTGATTAGTGACGCGCGCTTGCAACCCCGGTGTGACACCGACCGTTCCCGCCCCGAGAAACGAGACTGTGTACGAGTCATTCGTCGCGCCGGTGAAAGTCCCACCGGGCGTGGCTTGCGTGGTGGTGCTAGCAGAAAAACTGGTCGTGGTCTGAGGATCAACGCCTCCCGTAAAGTCGAACTGATATCCGGGAGCCGCGATCAACGAGATCGTGCCGATCTGACTGTTGACGAAGGAACTCAGGTGCGGCACGGAGCCGTTCAATGCGGCCGCAACATCGGTCAAGCTCTGGGAAGCGGGGTCGATGGGAACTTCGGTGATGGTCTTTTCACCGGTGGCAGTGTTGGTCATCGAGACGAACACCGATCCAGCCTTGGGCGGGAAGGTCAGTCCGGCCGCATTCAACTTCGCGGCGACATCCTTCACGCTCCGTTGGCTGTTCAGTTGTTGGAAGCCGCCGTCCAGGCCGACGCCCGTCGATTGGACCGCATCGAACGCTTTCGACATTTCGCGAGCCAGCGTATCGAGCTTGCCTTGGTAGGCCGCCAATCCGGTATTGCGAAGCTCCAGCAACGCTCCCAGCTTTCCGCCCGTCACGGGAAACGGTGCTTCGGTATCGACGACCTTGAGAGCCATCGCCCCACCATCGCCCACGGTCATCGCGACATCGTGACTTTCACCGCCAATGACCAGCGGAAATCCGGAAGACAACACCGTCACTTGTCCTTGCCCACTCTTGTGCAGCTCGATGGGAATTCGCTCGGCCAATTGGTTGATGAGTTCTCCACGCTTGTCAAGCAGGTCGTTGGGCCGGACTCCCTGTCCGGTCAGCCGCTGAATTTCCGCGTTCAAATCAGCGATGCGACCGGTCAGCGGGTTCACTTCGTTAATGGTCGTCCGAATCGTTCGGTCGAGATCCTCGCGCATACGGTACATGTCAGTTGAGAGCGAATTGAACTCGCGCGCCGTCGCAGCGGCGGTCGATGTGACGACGCGACGCGAGGCCCCGTCTTGCAGTCGAGACGAAAGTTGTTCGAGGGTGTTGAAGAGTGCCTCCATCCGACCGACGGGCGAGGCGTCGTTGGTCGACCAGCGCGACTCCAGTCGATTCATCACGGTCAGCTTCGCGGTCGCCGAACCGTTCTGAGTCGATTGCCGCGTGAGCGAGGATTCCAATTCCTCATTGACCGCACGTTGAATGTCCGTCAACTCGACCCCGCGTCCGATCGAGAATCCATCGACTTGCATGGCGGGTTGCGTGGCGAGCGTCGGGGTCTGACGGTGGTAGCCAGGCGTGTTCGCGTTGGCGATGTTGTTGCCGGTGATGTCGAGCGCCCGCTGTGCGGCTTGAAGTGCAGAGGAACCGATCGAAAGTTGCACCATGATTAGCCTCCCC
>JAYVOX010000311.1:0-6695 GCA_043757695.1 Schlesneria sp. | reverse complement strand
TCATGGACTTTCCCGGCACGCAGAAGCACTTCACCATTCCCGTCACCGCTCTGACCGAGAAGAGTTTTGAAGACGGCTTCGGTTTCGATGGCTCGTCCATCCGAGGCTGGCAGGCGATCAACGAGAGCGACATGTTGGTCGTCCCCGATTCGAGCACCGCCTTTGTGGACCCGTTCATGACGCAGACGCTCGTCATGACCTGCAACATCCAAGACCCGATCACGCGCGAAGACTATGCCAAGGATCCTCGCAACGTTGCTCGCAAAGCCGACAACTATTTGAGATCGACCGGCCTCGCCGACACCGCGCAGTTTGGACCCGAAGCGGAATTCTTCGTCTTCGATGACGTGCGCTTCGACCAGAACGAACACGAAGCGTACTACCACCTCGACAGCATCGAAGGGCAATGGAATCGAGGCCGCGTCGAGTCGAACGGCAATGGCGGAGCAAACGGCGGCAACGGGATGCGCGGCAACACCGGACAAAAGATCCGCTTCAAGGAGGGTTACTTCCCGCTGCCGCCCGTCGATACGCTGCAAGACCTGCGAACCGAGATCATGCTCACGCTGCAAGACTGCGGCGTCGAAGTTGAAGCTCAACACCACGAGGTCGCCACTGCGGGACAGTGTGAGATCGACATGCGTTTCGCGCCGCTCGTCCGCACCGGCGACAATCTGCTCCTCTATAAGTACATCGTGCGGAACGTCGCGGCCAAGCACGGTAAGTCGGCGACCTTCATGCCGAAGCCACTTTGGAACGACAACGGCTCGGGGCTGCATCTCCACTTCTCGTTGTGGAAGAACAGCACGAACCTCTTCGCCGGTTCCGGATACGCCGGGTTGTCTGAGACGGCCCTCTTCGCGATCGGCGGCATCCTGCATCACGCTCCCGCGCTGATGGCTTTCTGCTGTCCCACGACCAACAGTTACAAGCGACTCGTCCCTGGGTTTGAAGCGCCGATCAATCTCACGTACAGCAGCCGCAATCGCTCGGCGGCCATTCGCATTCCGGTCCACACGCCACGCCCCGAGAACAAGCGGATCGAGTTCCGCTGCCCCGATGCTTCGGCGAACGGATACCTCGCAATGTCGGCCATGTTGATGGCGGCGATCGACGGCATCCAACGCCGACTCGATCCCGGCCGACCGCTCGATAAAGATTTGTATGACCTCGCGCCGGACGAGCTGACTGACGTTTCGAAGGTGCCCGCGTCGTTGGAAGAATCGCTCGCCGCACTTCGTCGTGATCATCAATTCTTATTAAGAGGCGATGTCTTCACCGAGGACGTGATCGATACGTGGGTCTGGTACAAAACCGAAAAGGAAGTCGAAGCCCTCCGCCAGCGCCCGCATCCGTTTGAGTTCGCGATGTACTACGACATCTGAGGCGCGCCGCATGACATCCTTTGACGAAGCCTATGCTGCGGCAGCGAACTGGCTGGGCGAGCGCGAGCTGTTGCTCAACTCACAACTGCTGCAACTGACGGCGGGTGACGAAGCGCTGCGAGCGGAAGTTCGTGCATGTCTGCTGTCGGATGGAGTCGCACGCGATCGTTACGGTGTCGGCTTGGTACGCGGCGAGCGGCCACTTGGTGAACGGCTCGCCAGCCACCGTCGCCAAGATGACGTTGAACTCGACGACAGCGACTCGTCCGAGGTGACGTTCGCCGAAGCCCCTGGCTTTACTCGCCATGAAGACGCACCGACAGCGAGTGCCGATTCAGATGCGGACATTAACGCCGATGAGCCAATCGAAGCGGACTGGTGGCTGATGAAAGGGGGCGCGACGCACGGGCCGTTCCCCTTCGAGACGTTGCGACGGATGCGACAACGCGGTGATGTCGCCGACACGCATCTTGTTCGCCAAGGCGAACGCGGACTGTGGTGCGGACCTCACGATGTCGAAGGGCTGGTCGAAACCGTTGAGGCTGCGTCCGCGAACCGAACAGCGAACAGCGACCACGCGAAGGCACATCAACCGCATTCGCACACGCCGAACGTTCAATCGCACACGTCAGCGCCGCTCGCACGAAGTCCGCGTGCAGAGACAACTCTCACTCCCCTCGAACGACGACGTGCCTCGAAGGACGAAGCCGCTCAACAAAGAGTTTCATCGCCAATCATCGAGTCTGCTCGCCACGCGGCAACGGGCGACATCTATACACAAACACCCGCACCAGAAACCGCCGCTGACAGCGAGATCGACGATGGGTGGGAGTTCTTCTTGTGGGAAGGAGGACGCCCAGTAGGTCCGGTATCGAAGGCCGATCTGTGCGAACGCTTGGCGAAGCACCTGTTGCTCGAAGATGAGTTCGTTCAAGTCGGCGTGGACGGCGAATGGCAACCCGTGTCGAAGGCCCTGAACATGCGCCGCTCGCTTCTGGCGACAGGTCCGAAAAACAAAGGACTCGATCCATCTACACACACAGCCCCGCAACTTCGTACCGATCCGCGCCGCTCTGATGCGACCGGCTCGACCGCCGAGCCGGCTCGCGCCACAACACGCAAGCCACCCAAACCCGTGGTGAACGTGGCCTCGCCCATCGACGCGATCACCAACGTCGGTCGCGCGTGGCAACACACGGCTGTGTTCGTTGGAGGGGCGAGTCGCTTGCAAGGCATCGTGGCGGCGTTGGTCGCTCTCCTCGCGCTGCTCGTCTGGCTGAGACAACCTCCCGCCGTCAGCACGATCTATCGCGAGTTTGCTCAGTACCACACCAAGTTGACGGAGCTACGAGCCAAACGGACTGGACCGACCGACTGGAAGCAGGCCACCGCGCGCGATCATCAGCGCGTGCAAAGCCTGCTCGACAGCTTGAAGCAGCGGGCGAGCGCCGCACGGCCGATCGAGCAGCAGTTGCTGTGGGCCGGACGATACGGACTGATTGAACTCTTCAAACGTCCCGTTGATGCCGCCGATTTTGAACGTCACTTCGCCACTCACATGAGTCGCGCCAAGCGAATGCTCGATGGCGGCACAGCGACGCTGCCATCCTCCGACACGCTGTCTGCTCCTCGCCCAGTCGATACACCAGACGCCTCCGCCACGACACCGGTCGATACCCGAACGACTCCCACCGAAGAATCGAAATGAAACCGAGCTTGGTCCGAGGCACTTTTGTTCTGCTCGTGCATTGAGCATGGCAGCGACATCCCTCTTCCAAGGCAGCGGATTGACACTGCGGAACTCGCCAAATATAGAAGCCGAGCAATTCCAGCCCTCTTGTCGCGCGGCTGGCCGCTGGCGTGACAATCAAGGATATGACCGGATGACGGACCAGACTGAGTCGGATGAACTGAGTCGAACGCTCAATCAATGCGAGGCGTCGCTCGACTATCGCTTTGCCAACCGACAACTACTCGCGCTCTGTCTGACACATGCTTCGATCGCCCGAACGCGGCTGGAATCGAATGAGCGTTTGGAATTTCTCGGCGATGCAATCATGGGTGCTGTCGTCTGTGAGCAACTCTTCGAGCTATATCCGAGTAAGGCCGAAGGCGATCTGACTCGCATCAAATCGGTGATTGTTAGCCGAACGACCTGCGCCAAGATCAGCGCCGACTTGGGTCTTCACCGCTGCGTGCAACTCGGCAAAGGACTGGCCGACCCCGACCGACTCCCCGCTTCGATCATGGCCGCCGTGTTTGAATCGATCGTCGCAGGCGTCTATCTCGACGGTGGGTTTGCTGCGGCACGCATACTCGTGCGCCGCCTAATGGCCCCCGAGATCGAACGGACGGTCGAGACGAGTCACGGCAAGAACTATAAGAGCCTGCTGCAACAACTCGTGCAGAAGGGCAACCGAGGAACACCGGTCTATCAACTGCTCGATGAGAAGGGACCGGATCATTCGAAGTGCTTTCTCATCGCGGTCCTCGTCGGCAGTGATTCGTATGCGGCGGCGTGGGGCCCGAACAAGAAAGAAGCCGAGCAGCGCGCGGCAGAGAACGCACTGTGCCAACTTCAAGGACTCGAGCCTCCCTACGCGATCTACGCCGTGAAGTCAGACGTTGCCGCGCCGCTCGCAGTGGAGGCCGCGCTGGAGGTCGAGTCGATCCCGTGCGCGAGTGCCGAGTCTGCCAGCGCACCAGAACAAGTCCTCGAAGAAGAACCGTTCGGCGAAATGCCCGCGGACTTCGCTTGACCACTGGTGCGACGAGTCGGATGTTCCCAGGATCGGCCTCGCGCACGTGAGTCCGAGTACAACTCGCCCGAGCGGCATCTGCACCACAATGCACAACACCTGACATTGCGACGCGATGAATCAGCCCAACGAATGAAGCAAAGAAAGAAGTGAGGCGGTTGGTAAACCAACCGCCTCACTTCTTCGTTGTAGCAAGCGAGATCAGGCCGTGAGGCCGATCATTCAGGGAGTCGGCGCGGCCTTCTTCGTTGCCTTCTTGGCAACTGCCTTCTTCGCGACTGCCTTCTTCGCAACTGCCTTCTTCGCAACTGCCTTCTTGGCAACTGCCTTCTTGGCGACTGCCTTCTTCGCTGCTGCTGCTTTCTTCTTGGCCACTTGCATGTACCCCTTCCAAGAGCTTTAGCATGACCGTCTCGACCGCTGGCGCACCGGGCTAAGCAGATCGGTTTCGACGAGTCACACCATTCGAATCCATTCGGCCCATCAACCCTGACAGGCCGCGTGTTTGAGACCTTGTTCACCGTCTCGTGCGTCACTCATCGCGGCAGCAATTCGTTGACGTTGACTTGACAGTAAATGGTCCAAGACCCCAAACACCAAACTGGGCGACATCCTACGTATTCCGAAGAATACTTCAAGGCAATTCTGCGCGTTGCTGACGATAAAAAGTTCGATTCGCAGAAGTTCTTGCACTGATCGACCTGTTGACGCGTACTGCACGCCTTCAACCCGTCATCATAGGCCCATCTCTTGAGTGAGATAGATCATGTTGAATGATCAATCGCAGGACCGCGCGACTCGAGTGTGATGATCTGCGATGACACGCGCGCAACGCACGATTGTGTCGAGTATCAACGCTGCTGCTGACAGCGCTCACCATCAAAGGTCCACTCGACACCATTTCAATGAACGACTCATTGAGCCTATGAAACAAGCCGTTTTCGTGCGATGCAGGCCGACACGTGGCGCGACAAAACTCGCGGCACAAATGGACCGGCTCATGAAACTCCCCGCGCGGTGCGAGTCTGGCCATCGACCAACAGACGCTCGCTCACACAACTCGTCGTTGAGTGATGTAACGCCGTTGCCTCGCGTTTCACGATCATGAGTCGCGCTCGCATCACGACATCATCGAACGACCGCGCGTTTCATGACTCTGAAAAAAACTTCACGCTTCACGCCTCAAGCGCGCGAGCATTGATGACCAGAGCAACCGACGACTCACAGCGAGCGATGATGGAGCAAGTCAACTCGCACATCATCATCGTAACTCTTCCACAGCATCATTCGTTGCGAGCGCCAAGGTCGCGCAACACGTCACGCATGTAGCTGAGACTGACGCGCGCGATGTGCTCCGCACCGAGCGAGTAGTCGAAAACCTCCACCGAGACCCAGCCCGAGTACTCCGTTTGCAACAGAGCCTCGAAGATCGGGTGATAGTCCGTGCGGCCCATGCCGGGACCGAGCAAGTTGTCGTCGTTGACGTGAAAGTGCCCGGTCACGTCGGCGTACTTCGCGATCAACTCGGGGATCGGAGTCGGCTCGCTGAGCATGGCCTTCACGTCTTGATGCAACACAAAATTCGGATGATCGACGCGCTGCATCAACTCCACCGCGTCGGCACACGTGTTGATGAAGTTCGTCTCCCTGGTCGTCAGCGGTTCCATGACGATTGTCACACCGCGATCTTCCAACACGGGCATCGCCGCGCGAAACACTTCAGCCGCACGATCCATTCCTTCCGAGCGCGTCGTCCCCTCCATCAGGCTGCGTTGCATCGGCGAACCGAACACCATGAACGTCCCGCCGAGATCGCCGCACGCGTGACCGAGGTCACTCAAGTATTGAGCCGTCGCGCGGCGAACAACGGCATCGGCCGTCGTGAGATGCAGCCCCTCCGTCTTCGCCAACAGCCAATGCAAACCGCAGATCGTCAGTCCGTGAGCCTCGGCAATCGCACGTAATTCTTGTCGCCGCGCGAGACGGACATCCGTGATGCGCGGAGCAAGTGTGAACGGCGCGAGCTCGATCCCGGTGTAACCGGTCTCCGCAATGAACCGACACTGTCGCTCCCACTCCCAATCGACGAACAGTTCCTGACAGATGGCAAACTTCATGGTGACAGCTCCTATTAGTTTGTGCGTGGTCTTTGTAGCCCGTTGAAAAAGGGGATTTGAATTCACCCGCTGCGTGAGCGAGGGACGTATTTCTCGAAAGTGTTTTCAACACCACCGTCCCTCGCTCACGCTGCGGGTTACTTCTTCAACGGGCTGTTCGCGTGTGGTCCCTCTCGACTTCTTCAACAATCTGAACGGTTCTCGACGGCAAGTCGAGTCGCCCGTCAAAAACGATCTTGGCCGCAACCGCCCGCGGTTCTCCGGCCGTTCTTGCCGGTTGAGCCGACACTGGCGATTTGCACCGCCAAGATGGGCGGCAGTCTGGGAAATCTGCATGTCGGGCAAAGTCATGGCGAAATACTGAGATGACGGTCGTCGAACTCGTCCGATGATGATTGCGGCAGAAATAGCTTCGATTGGTAGACGTGTTTGAT
>JAYVOX010000310.1:0-6696 GCA_043757695.1 Schlesneria sp. | reverse complement strand
AGGGGACGACCATCAACATGAGTGCCGCCGAGCCGATCGCCGACTTGAAGGCTCCCGCGTCGGCCAAGTTCATCACGCCCGAAGCCGATCGCGACGGGCTGGCTCTGCTCCAGAAGTTGAACCGCGAACATCTGGCCGTCAGTGGTGAAGACTCACGCCTCGAAGCACGCATCAAGTCGTATGAGCTGGCGGCGAAGATGCAGCTCAGCGCGCCGGAGGCGTTTGATGTCGGCTCGGAAACGGCGGCGACTCAGAAAGCGTATGGCCTCGACGAGAAGCCGACGGAAGATTTCGGACGGCGTTGTTTGCTCGCTCGTCGCTTGGTCGAACGGGGAGTGCGCTTCGTGCAGGTCTGGAGCGGAGCGGGTGGCGCGTCGAACAACTGGGACAATCACACCAGCATCGTGAAGGAATTGCCTCCGATGTGCGTGTCGATCGACAAGCCGATTGCGGCTCTGCTGAGCGATCTCAAACAGCGCGGGCTGCTCGACGACACGCTCGTCCTGTGGAACACCGAGTTTGGACGGATGCCGTTCTCGCAGGCGAGCGAAGGCCGCGATCACAACGGCGGCTCGTTCGTCGGTTGGATGGCGGGAGCCGGAGTGAAGCCGGGCACGTCTCACGGCGAAAGCGATCCGTGGGCGTGGAAGGCCGCACGCGACGTGACGACCAACTACGACTTCCACGCGACCGTGTTGCATCTGCTCGGCATCGACCACGAGCAACTGACCGTCCGCCACAACGGAGCCAACCGCCGCCTGACCGACGTACATGGTCACGTCGTGCGAGCGGTGTTGAGTTAGCCAATTGTGAGTGGGTGTGCCTGTACAGTGGACTTGTTCAGTTTGTCGAACTTCCACAAGCGGCGGCTTGCTGCATCAGCGCGACGGTCGAGGGTTGCAGCGTTCCCACAATGTCGCTCACCGATTCGCAGCCCTCTTGCGTCAAGATCGCGTCCAACTGATCGACCAGCGCGTTGGCCAAGCTGGGGTTGTAGAAGTTGGCCGTTCCGATCTGTACGGCCGAGGCACCGCAGATGAGGAACTCCATCACGTCGTCGATCGACTGAATGCCACCGACGCCGATGATCGGCGTCTTCACCGCTTGTGCTACCTGCCAGACGATCCGCAGCGCGAGCGGTTTGATCGCGGGGCCGCTCAATCCGCCAATTCCATTTCCCAAGACCGGCTTCCGCTTCCGCCAATTGACCGCCAGTCCTTGAAACGTATTGACCAGCGACAGGGCATCGGCCCCCGCGTCACTCGCCGCGCGCGCGATCTCCACCACGCTCGTCACGTTGGGAGTCAGCTTGGCGATGATCGGTAAGTCGCACGCCGCGCGCACGGCTGAAACGACCTCGGCAGTCAGCTTCGGGTTCGTCCCGTAATCGACGCCACCGCTGACGTTAGGACAGGAGATGTTGAGTTCCAGAGCGGCCAGCCGTGGGAACTCATTCAGTTTCCGAGCCATCTGCACGAACTCGGCCGTGTTCTTCCCGGCAATGTTCGCGATGATCGATGTTCCCAACCCGAGCAGTGCTTCGACGTGCTTCGCGAGGAAGGCGTCGAGGCCATCGTTGTCAAGTCCGATCGAATTGAGTAGGCCCGACGACGTTTCGACGGTTCGCGGCGGCGGATTGCCGGGACGCGGGAGTGGCGTCACCGTCTTGGGAATGATGCCACCGAGTCGGGCGAAATCGACGTACGCCTGCATTTCGCGGGCATATCCGAACGTACCCGAAGCCACCAAGATGGGGTTCTTGAGACGCAGCCGACCGAGAGTCACATCCAATTGCGGCACGAAGCGGTTCCCACGAAATGGACCGCTCGACAAGAGGTTCGACCGAGGCCCCAATGGCTCGATGTTCCAGTCCGCGCAGTCAACGCGAGCCATCGTAACTGCCGCTTCCGACAGCGACACGCGAGGCGTTGCTAGTAAATCATCCGGGGACAAACGCCCGCAGTCAGATCACGCCGCCATGGGTTCGATAAGGCGTGGCGACATCGGGCATGTCCAAGCCCCAAATCCGTTCCCAGATTTCGGGGATGTGGCGGTAGCCTTCCGACACGAAGATGAGTTGTCTTGCCCGGACATCGGGAGACGACGAGTAGATCGGAACGATGCAGCCCAATTGGGCAAGCGTTCCCACCAACAGCATGATGCCGACGTAAAGCCGATTCCGCATGATGGCCTCCATGCCACGGCGAGGTCGCCGCGACGCGCCTCGCACTCCATGACTCATTTGCACTCGATGCGCGACCGGACATCGCCGACCGTTCATCCGTTGCTGGCCGGGGGAACTCCCTCGGTCGCACCACTTGCTTCGCCTGAGTTCGGTTGACCGGTGGCAACTTTCGCTGCCGCCTCTTCCATCAGCCGAACTTTTTCTTCCATCTCTTTGCCTGGCTTGAACGTCACCACAAACTTCTCAGGCACAAAGACTTTATCGCCGGTCCTCGGGTTGCGAGCTTTCCTTGCCGCCCGTTTCTTCACTTCAAACACACCGAAATTTCTCAGCTCGATCCGACCGTCCTCAACCAGCGTCTTGACGATCGCATCGAACGTCTTCTGGACGATCTCTTTGGTCTTGAGTTGGGTCAGACCAATGGCCTCGGAAATGTCTTTGACGATCTCTTTCTTGGTCACGACTTGAGTCTCCCGTTCTGAGTCGAAGGGCTTGCCCCCGACAGACTTGTGTTACCACGGAATGACTCAACTGTAGTTCCGAAAAAGAGATAATGTCAAGCAGGGACTCCACAAACCTAGAGACGATTCACGGGAATCGAATCCTTTTCACCTGCGTCACCACTTCTGTACCTCCAACGCGACCATACGCGGAGTTGGTACGTTGTGGTTTATCGGTCTCATACAACCGAAACTTTCGGGAAAATCGTCAAAGGTGGAAAACTTTGACGGGGAGAGGGTGAGATTCTCACGCATCGACGAGTTGATGTCGGCTCAGTGGCGAATGAAGTCGGCACGTCGAAATCGCTTACGGCTGAGGTCTTCACCAACTCACACTTCGGGTTGGTGGTGCGAGCGATCTTCGGCCAGATCAGGACGCAGTCAAATGTCGATAACGGATGCCTGCGTCTGGATTTGCACGAGCGGGACCACGTTGCCGCAGCCTGCGCCGGGGCAGACCGAAGTCACGGCATCCCACGTCTCGCGGCTTTCAAGGTTCGAGTTCCAAAACGGCCACATTCTGCACTGGGCTGGTCTCACTGAGTAGACCGAACACTTTCGAGTAGCTCCGTCGAAGAAGGTGCAGTCGCCGTTTGCGAACTCACGCAGCGAGACTCTGCCCCCCACGAGCTTCGTGTGATTGATCCGGAACTCGCCGATGCTGATTCCTCGGAGATCGGCGATCTGTTGCATCTCTTCGTCGCTGACCCAGACATAGCCCGGCTCGCCGGTGCAGCAGTCGCCGCACTGAGTACATGTAAATGGCAGGCCGTCGTGATACCAAGGCTGATCGCTCATCGTCTCACTCCACGTTCGCTGGGTTGCGAAGGAAGGTATGTCTGCGGGAAGCGCGATGCAACTCGACCGCCCCGAATGAAAATCGTCGAGTCGAGCGTTATGATCCCGTCCCGCAGCAGCTCCGACTCCGATCCTGAGACGAGATTCCCACGCATGTCGAACGTCACTTACAAGTCCGCCGGTGTCGATCTGGAACTGTACGACGAGGCCATGCGTCGGTTGCCAGCCTTGATGCAACGAACTCACACACCGCGAGTCCTGCCGCTGGCGGATGCGTTTGCGGGACTGATGCGACTCAACAAGACCAGCCGCCCCGGCCAACCGACTTACGACGATCCTGTGCTGGTCTCGGGGACGGACGGTGTTGGGACGAAGTTGAAAGTCGCGCAGCAGGTCAATCGGTTCGATACCGTCGGCATCGACCTCGTGGCGATGTCGGTCAACGACGTGCTCTGCCTTGGGGCAGAGCCGCTGCTGTTTCTCGATTACCTCGCGCTGGGCAAGGACAACCCCGACCTGATCGCGTCGCTGGTGAAGGGGGTCAGCGATGGCTGCGTCGAATGTGGAGCGGCTCTGCTCGGTGGCGAGACCGCGATCATGCCCGACATCTATTCGGGTGAAGACTTCGACATGGCGGGCTTCTGCGTGGGAGTCGCCGAGCGAACGCAACTCATCGACGGACAGAGCATTCGTCCCGGCGACGTTGTAATCGGCGTCCCTTCGAGTGGGTTTCACTCGAACGGTTACAGCCTGATCCGCAAGGTCGTCTTTCAAATCGCCGGACTAACGGTCGATCAGCATGTTCCCGAACTTGGTCGCACCGTGGGTGAAGTCCTGATCGAACCAACTCGGCTCTATCCCAAATTGATTCTGAACGTCCTCAAGACACAGCGTCCGAACTCCGTCATTTCTGGACTGGCTCACATCACCGGCGGCGGACTGAAGGACAACATCGAACGACTGCTGCCCGAGACCTGCCGCCTCGCAATTGATCGACTGGCATGGCCAATTCCTCCCGCGTTTACGTGGCTGCAAAAGCTGGGGCGCATCGACCGCGATGAGATGTTTCACGTCTTCAACATGGGGATCGGCTTCACTCTAATCGTACGTCCCGAAAGTGTGGCCGCCGTGCGCGATGAACTGACGCGCGCTGGCAGTCCGAGCTGGGTGGTCGGTGAAATCCGAGCCGGTTCGCGGGGCGTCGATTACTTGAACTGACGCGGCTGGCAGTGAATCGTGATCGAGGAACCAGACCCATGTCAGTGGCACGGTATGGCCGCGTGTTGGCCACATTCTTTCGCAACGCCCTCGTGCGGGAGATGTCGTTTCGAGGCAACTTCTTGATCACGCTGGTGACGCGCGGCTTTTGGTTTGGTGTCCAGATTTTGCTGTTCGATTTGATCTACCGGCGAGTTCCGCAAATCAACGACTGGTCTCGAGCCGAGTACTTCGGATTCATGGCGACGGGGATGCTGGTCAACTCGATCGTCGAAGCCTGCTTCATGCCAAACTGTGCTCGGTTCAGCGAGTTGATCCGCACCGGCGATCTCGACTTCGCGCTGCTCAAGCCGATCGACACACAGTTTCTGGTTTCTCTGGAAAAGCTCGAACTGTCGATGGTCTCGCAGATGGGCTTCGCACTCGGGTTGCTGGGCTACTCGGTCGTTCAAGCGGGTCGCCCGGTCGAGGTGATGGCGGTCGTGCTGTATGTGCTGCTGGTCGCGGCGGCCGTGATGTTCTTCTACAGCCTGATGATCGGCTTGGCGTCGCTCAGCATTTTCTTCGGACGCAATCAGGGACTGCTCGACTTCTGGTTCTACGTCACGATCTTCGCTCGCTACCCGAGCAGCATCTACAGCGGATCGCCCACGGGTGAGATCGTGCGATTCGTGTTCTCCTACGTGTTGCCGATCCTGCTGGTCGTGACCGTCCCCGCGCGTGTCCTGTTAGGAAAGTCACTCGAACCGAGTTGGCTTTCCGGCATCACGCTCCTCGCCTCGGGAGTGACCTTCATGGCATCCCGAGCTGTGTTCCTCGGCTCTCTCAGACACTACCGCAGTGCCAGCAGTTGATCGGCCATGCTGAGTCACGCAGCGAGGGGGAGCCTCGCAACTTACGGGACTTGGTTTGGCCACGGATTACACCAATGAAAACAGTTAAGAAAAAACAATTGCGTGGTAATGGGTTGTAGCCTGACATTTTGTTTTGCGCTGCGAGTTCTTCCTGTTGTCTTTTCCGAGTCGGTTCAACCCTCATGGTCTGCAACATCAATCAACAGAAGTTTCCTACGCGACACCCTCTCGGTGAGTGGCTTGTCCGCACATTTCTCCGGACCAGTGCTGCCTGATGGGTTGAGCCTGAGTGCGTCATTGCGATCCTCACAACCGCAGCGGTCTGATCGCAAACAGTTCACCTGGAAGCGAATTTCATAGCTGGGTTCACGTGGTAGGGACTCCGAGTTCGGCAAAAGCTGCCTGTTCCGCCAGTCGTTTGGCTCAGCACAGTTTTGACGACAGCCCGAGAGAACTGAACGAGTCGCGAGGAAACCGTCGATTGCATTGGTCGAATCCAGCCGGTTAGACTTGGCCGCTCGCTCAGGACGCCGAGCGTTTCAGACGTGCATGAGGCTCGATCTTCACCGACATCTCCACTGCGGAAACCTGCCTTATGAGTTATTTCTTGCTTACCGGAGCGACCGGTCTGCTCGGGAACTATCTGCTCCGTGACTTGTTGCTCGCCGACGTGCCTGTGGCCGTGATTGGTCGATCCAATCGGCGACAGTCCGCTCGGCAACGGATTGAGGTCGCCATGTGCGGCTGGGACGCCGAGGTCGGACGTGCCTTGCCTCGCCCCGTGGTGATGGAAGGCGATATCAGCCAACCCGATCTGGGCCTGGATGCGAACGACGTGAGATGGGTGGCCGAGTATTGCTCGTCCATCATCAACAACGCCGCCAGCCTGACGTTCCATTCGACCAGTGCCGAGGGCGAGCCGTGGCGGTCCAACGTCGGCGGAACTCGCAACGTGTTGGACTTCTGCCGCACGACGGGCCTCCGACAGTTCCATCACGTTTCCACCGCGTATGTGGCCGGGTTGCGCCAGGGGCGAGTCTATGAATCCGAACTGAACGTCGGACAAAAGTTCTCGAACGATTACGAGCGCAGCAAGCTTGAGTCCGAGACGATGGTTCGCAATGCCGACTTCATCGACACG
>JAYVOX010000309.1:0-6705 GCA_043757695.1 Schlesneria sp. | reverse complement strand
CGCCGCGATTTGTCAGGCTACCACCAACGAACGCGATGTCGGCCAGTCCCCAACACGCCCCCAGTTCACCGAGGGTATCGAGCAACAGCACGCTCGGTTCTGTGGGGGTGATGGAACGATCGGTTGCGACGACCTCACTCCGTCTGACCAGTGGCAGCCCGCGTTGTCGGACCAGTTCGGCCACGGCTTCAAACCGCTCCTTATGTCGCGGGACGAGGATCAGCCGGAGCGTTGGGAATTCGTGGCGCAAGGCGGTCCAGGTGTCGATGGCAAACGCCTCTTCGGGTTCCTGTGTGCTACCCGCAATGAAGACGCGTTCGTGAGGCGCGAGGCCAAAACCCTGACGCAGCACCATCGTCTGGGCGTTGTCGCGATTCGACTCGACCCGATCAAACTTGATGTTGCCGGTGACGAAGACTCGTTCGGCAGGTGCCCCGAGTTGCCGAAGTCGCTCGGCTGAGGTTTCGCTCTGTGCCGCGAGCAGATCGAAGCACGAGAGGACTCGTCGCACGAGCGGCGTCACGCGCGAGTAGCCTCGAAAACTTCGCTCACCGATCCGGCCGTTGATCAGCGCGAGCGGGATATGGCGGCGATGGGCTTCGACAATGAAGTTGGGCCACAGTTCGAGTTCGACCAGTACGACGAGACTCGGTTGAATGGCGCTCAGCGCACGACTCACAGCCCAACTGAAGTCGAGCGGGAAGTAGGCGACCTTGTGCTGCGGATACTTCGTCTGAGCGACATCGAAGCCGGTGTCGGTCGTTGTCGTCACGAGCAACTCGGCATCCGGAAACCGGGCGGCAGTTTGGTCGAGAACGTGTTGCAGTTGCAGCACCTCACCGACGCTGACGGCATGGAACCAGAGGCACGGCCGCTCGGGATGCTTTCGCGTCAGGCGACCGGTCAGTTTTTCACGCCAACCTCGCTGGTACTTACCCTGCGCAAGGCGGCGATAGACGAGCAGCGGCGACACCGTCAGCAGCAACAGCCCGTACGCGACATTCAAACACCAAGCAACAACGCAGGGCATTCGTTCCCTCACGACACGAGTTCCAGACGCTTCACGCCCCGTGGCACTTCTTGTATTTCTTGCCGCTGCCGCAGGGACACGGATCGTTGCGGCCGACTCGTTCGCCGTCGTTGCGAATCGGCTCGGCCGGACCGGATCCCTTGTTCGGCATCACGCCGCCGCCGCCCGCCAGCGCGGGATGGTCATCGGGAATGTCTTCGATGGGCGAGGCATGTTCCGTGGAAGTGATCTGCCAAACGGAGCCGGTTGATTCGGGTAGCTCGACCTCAATCCGGAAGATGGTCCCGGTGACTTTGGCGGCGATGCGATCCCACATCCCTTCAAACTCGCGCATTCCCCCGCGCCGGAACTCGGTCTTGGGGTCTTTCTGCGCATAGCCGACGAGACCGATCCCGGCACGCAGATGATCCATGAAGTACAGATGGTCTTTCCATTGCATATCGAGCGTGTCGATCAGGACCGAGCGTTCGGTTTGATAGACCTCGCGCCGGAATAGTCGCTCGTAAGACTGGCGCACGGCGGCTTCCAACGTGCGGCGGTCGGTTTTCACGAAGGCTGCGACATCGAGTTCCGATTGGAACTCGCGATTCGCCCATTCGATCAGCGATGTCGCAGCGGCGACATTGGTGACTGGCTCGCTGGTGTGTGTCGGGGTCGTGCGGACACCGTGGTGAGCATGTCCGTTGACCTGAGTTTTCGCACAGGCGGCATCCAGCAGGTTGTCCAGTTGCTCGATACAGCGACCTCGCACCAAGAATTGGGTGCTGAGGTCCATCAGCAGGCGCGCGATGTCGTCACGCGAACGAGGTTCGAGTTGTTCGACCGGCAACGACACTTGGAAGCGATCGCTGGCCCATTCCGCGAGACCACGGCGGTTATAGCGTTCGCCGCCGCCCCCCTGAGACTCCGACATAAAGTGGGACATCCCCACCGCCACCGGAAATTCGACTTCCTTCTGGCGATAACGATCGACCACTTGCTGGCGAATCACGGCCGCAGCTTCCACATCCGACTGTCCGGCGAATGTCGCGGGGGGGACCTCAATCAGGTATTGCTGCTTGGCCCAATTGGACAAGGACCGCGGTCCCCAGTCGGGCTTCAAAAACGTTTCAACCGGAGAGAAGTCAAACCGACCGATCGCTTCCAACGCCCGCTGATAGAGATACGAGTGCAGGTCGTCCAAACCAACTTTCTTCAGCTCGCGGTCGTTGGTGTTCAGTCCGTAACGCCGGTTGACCCACATCGACATGGCCTGCCAGTTCCGCAACCGATCGTCTTCCGCTTCGGCGGGCAAGTTCTCGCTCATCTTCTCTTTGATCTGCACGTCGGCGTCGCGATCGGCTTGATCTTTGATGTACTCGACCAAGTTTTCTGCATCGAAATCCTTGACGTAACGCAGTTCCAACTCGAGCGAGCAACTGGCCCGCGCCCATTCGATGACGGTCTCCCAGCGATACGTCGGCTTCAGGAAGTACTCCGTCCAATGCGCGAGTTGTTTGTCGATCATCGCGATGATGAGTTCACGACAGTTGGCGTCTTCGAGAATGGACTGGCGGTACGAGTAGACTCGCTTACGTTGCTCGTCCATCACTTCGTCGTATTCGAGCAGATTCTTCCGCTGCTCGAAGTGCCGCTCTTCAACCTTCTTCTGCGAACCTTCGATCTGTCGCGTGACCATCTTGCTTTCGATCCGCTCACCCGGTTGCATCCCGAGTGCGGCGAGCCAGTTCTTGACCCACTCCCCGCCAAACTTCCGCATCAGATCGTCTTCCAGTGAGAGGAAGAAGCGGCTCGATCCACTGTCACCCTGACGACCAGCGCGGCCTCGCAACTGGAGGTCGATGCGGCGCGATTCGTGACGCTCGGTGCCGATCACGTGCAGGCCACCGACCGTTGCGACTTTCGCACCTTCGTCGGCCATCCCTTCGCGAATGGCGATCTCACGCGTCCGTTGTTCCCAGACCGACTTCGGCACGTCGAGTCGCGAGGGATACCTCAGATTCCCCTCTTCATTCTTCTCGTGCTTAAGTTCATCCCACGCGAGATATTCGGGGTTGCCGCCGAGAATGATGTCCGTCCCGCGCCCCGCCATGTTGGTGGCGATCGTGACGGCATTCATACGGCCCGCCTGAGCAATGATCTCGGCCTCACGCTCGTGATACTTGGCGTTCAGAACGTTGTGCTTCACGCCGTTGCGAGTCAGCTTGCCGCTCAGCTTTTCCGAGTTCTCGATCGACACGGTGCCGAGCAGCACCGGACGACCGGTCTCGTGAACTTCCTTGATCTCTTCGACGACCGCATCCCACTTCTCGGGTTCCGTCCGATAGATCGCGTCGGGGAAGTTGATCCGATTGAGCGGCCGGTTGGTCGGTACCGACACCACGTCGAGCTTGTAGATTTTCAGGAACTCGGACGACTCCGTCATCGCCGTCCCGGTCATCCCCGACAGCTTGTTGTACAGCTTGAAGAAGTTTTGCAGCGTGACGGTCGCCAGCGTCTGAGTCTCTTCTTTGACCTTCACCCGCTCCTTCGACTCGACCGCCTGATGGAGACCATCGCTCCACTGACGACCTTCCATCATGCGTCCCGTGTGGTCGTCGATGATGATGACTTCGTCGTCACGCACGATGTAATTGACATCGCGTTTATAGAGGTGATGCGCCTTCAGTGCGTTGTCGATCAGATGCGGCCACTCCATGTTGCCCGCCGTATAGAAGCTCTCGACTCCCGCCAGTTCTTCCGCGTAACGGATACCGACTTCGGTCAGGTTGCACGAGTGCTCCTTCTCCTTCAACTCGAAGTGAACGTCGCGTTGCAGTTGCCGCGCGAGCTTGTCCGCCACGGGGTACTTCGAGACATCGTCGTGAGCACGTCCCGAAATGATGAGCGGCGTGCGCGCCTCGTCGATCAGGATGTTGTCGATCTCGTCGATGATCGCGTAGTTCAGCGGTCCCTGAACCTGCTCTTCCTTGAACGACTTCATGTTGTCGCGCAGGTAGTCGAAGCCGAACTCGTTGTTCGTGCCGTAGGTGATGTCGCAGCCGTAGGCGATCTGCTTCTCGGTGTGGCTGGTGTTGGACTGAATCGCACCGATGGTCAGGCCGAGACCCATGTGGAGCGGTCCCATCCATTCCATGTCGCGCTGCGCCAGATAATCGTTCACCGTGATGACGTGAACCGAACCGGCGACGGCATTCAGGAACGCAGGCAGCGACGCCACCAGCGTCTTCCCTTCGCCCGTGACCATCTCGGCGATCATCCCTTGGTGCAGGATATATCCGCCGACCATCTGCACGTCGTAATGACGCATCTTGAGATACCGCTTGCCCGCTTCACGCACCGCAGCGAAAGCGTCGGGGACGAGATCGTCCAGCGCCTGTCCGTCGGCCAAACGTCGTCTTAACTTGGAAGCAGTCTCGCGCAGCTCGGCATCGGAGAGCAGTTCCAACTGTGGTTCGAGTTGATTGATTCGATCTAGCACGGAGCCGGGGAATATCTGCGACTTCCCCTGCTTGTCGCGCGAGAAACCGATCGCCTTCACTCGCCGTTCGTTCGACGAACCGAACATGCCGGTAATGAACCGCTCGGCTCCTCCGAGTACGACATTGACCGCATCACCCACCTTGTCGAGGAATTCCATGATTCATCCGTTGATAATGACGCGCGGCGCGTCGAACCTGCTCCGTTGTTTCTCGATCATCGTGCCCCTCCGCATGGCGGAACGAGCTACATTCTGACGCTTACGGGCAATCACTCGGTCGTTGAAAGTTGCCTGCCGACCCGACAGGCTTGAGGTCACGAAATAGCCTCAAAATCTGTCAAATCGAGAGGGCGAAATTCGTTGCTGCTCACCCGAAAAATGACGTAACCCACTGAGGCGGCGAAGTCTATTGGCGTGCGGAAACTCGGTCAATGGCGGGTCTCTGATCCAGAGCTGCCAGTCGGCACCGGATCAAGGCAACCCTCGTGCCGTTCGCGGTCCCCGTGGACGCCGTTACAATCCCGCCCCTGTAATTCGCTGTAGATCGTTCATGGGAGACTTGTCCGTCATGTCTGTTCTCGAAGATGCCAAGTATCAGACGGGCGATCCGGTTCTCCCCAATGACTGTCCTCCCGGTCTCATCATTAGCCCGGACACGCGCCGCGAAAACCGCATCCCGCCGGGACAGTCGCGCACGCGCAAGTGGCCCGTTCTCGACGCCTTTGGCCCGCCACTGGCCGATCTGTCCGACTGGCAACTCCGCGTGTGTGGCTTGGTGGAAAGACCGTTCACGTTGACTCGCGCCGACTACAACGCCTTGCCCCGAGTACAGGTCTTCTCCGACTTTCATTGCGTGACCAAGTGGTCGCGACTCGGCAACGTGTGGGAAGGAGTCTCGACGCGCGAACTTCTGAACCGCGCGGGCGTGCTACCTGAAGCACGCTTCGTGGTCTGCCACGGATACGACAACGGCTGGACGACCAATCTCCCGTTGAGCGACTTCCTGCAAGAGGATTGTTTGCTCGCCGACTTGCACGACGGCCAGCCGATCTCGTTGGAACACGGCGGTCCCGTGCGAGGCCTGGTTCCGCAGCTCTATGCGTGGAAGAGTGCGAAGTGGATTTCGGCCATTGAACTCGTCGCCGAAGACCGAGCTGGCTATTGGGAAGAGGGTGGCTATCACATGCACGGCGACCCGTGGACCGAAGAACGCTTTCGCTCGGATCAAGTCCCACCGGGCTACTCCGACGACGGAAATCCGTAGGACTCGCCCATGAGCGGCACCGGTCGATGGGCACTCTAGCCCGTCCGGCTTTTGGCCCAACTCGCAGTCACGCGAAAGCAGGATGGGCAAGAGTGCTCGTCTTCTCAATGGAATCCTCGCGATGCTCACTGTGCCGCTCCTCAGTGGGATAACGTTTTCGCTCTCGCTCGCCTAACATCCCGCCACTATGCCCTTCATCCGCATCGCCGCCGACACCTTGCCTGCCTTGATTGTGGGCGTCCTGTTACTGGGCTTCGCTCTCGTGTCAGCGTGGCTGCAAATTCGGAGTCATCGTGCGTTGTCCGAGTTGCTGGAAGAGAGTGCTGTCGGGCGAACGTTCCTCGACCGTCAACTGCGCCGCCGCTTGCAGGTCAGCGGATTGCTCGGCATCGTCGGAATCATGATCCCGCTGGGCGACCAACTCGAACAATTCTTTCGAGGCCGCCCCGGACTGTTCTTCGTCTACTGGGTCGCCGTCCTGATTTTGGTGGCTTGGACTGTACTCATGGCACTGGGTGACTGGCTCTCTGTTTCCGTCTACTCGAACCTCGCCGACATGCAGCTTCAAGTAGAGCAACACCAGTTGGAAGAGGAAGTTCGCCGCTATCGAGCCAGCCAGAACGGACACGCGACCGACGCCGACTTGGAGTTGAACGAATGACCAGCCCCCGCAGCAACCCGCCGCGTCAGCGAGGGAGTCGTACCGAACTTCTGGCCCGTACGATCACACTCTCCTTCGCTGATGCTGTGAGTGACTCAGCTCGGATTTTGCCACCTTTGGACTGCGGGGATTTATCACCGCTTTCCTTTCTCGTTTTGCGTTTTCCTTTTTGGCGAGCGGCAAGTACGGGCATACCCAGTCGTAGGATGGACGCCTCGTCCGTCCGTCACAGCCAGCGGCAACTCGGACGGACGAGGCGTCCATCCTAC
>JAYVOX010000308.1:0-1849 GCA_043757695.1 Schlesneria sp. | reverse complement strand
CGACCTGCGCACGATCCACACCAACGGCGACTGGGAGTCCTACCAAACCTTCCGAATCACCCAAGAAACCAAACGCCTCTACCCCCACATCGCCGCCTGATCTCACGCCGGAGTGCCGGTCACACCCAAATTAAATTCAACATCCCCCAACTCAATTACCGGGACACGCTCCTAGCCCTTTCCCCGCAAAGCCGGGGCGAGGGGACAAAGCCGAAACCACGACAGTTATTTCGGCTCCGGTCCTGATCTGACGGGCGACTCACCGTCACGACAGCAGCTTTGGTACGACGTTGCCGTGGACATCGGTCAGGCGGAAGTTGCGGCCTTGGAATTTGTAGGTCAGCTTGAGATGGTCGATTCCGAGCAGGTGCAGGATCGTGGCCTGAAGATCGTGGACGTGAACCTTGTCTTCGGTCGTGTAGTACCCGATCTCGTCGGTCGAGCCGATCGTCTGTCCGGTTCTCACGCCCGCGCCTGCCAGCCACATCGTATAGGCTTCGATGTGGTGGTCGCGGCCGAGCAACTTCTCGCGATCTTCACCCTGCGGCGTGCGACCGAACTCACCGCCCCACACGATCAAGGTCTGGTCTAACAGGCCGCGTTGCTTGAGGTCTTTAATGAGTGCCGCGCAGCCTTGATCGGTCTCGCGGCAGCGTTCTTCGAGCGACTTGCCCAACTCGAATCCCGCGTTGCCGTGGTGATCCCAATCGGTGTGATAGAGCTGCACGAAACGGACACCGCGCTCGACCAATCGCCGCGCGAGCAGACAGTTGTTGGCGAACGAATGCTGGCCCGGTTCGGCTCCATAAAGATCGAGTGTCTCCTTGGTCTCGCTCTGCAAATTCATCAGTTCGGGTGCGCTGGTCTGCATCCGGTAAGCCATCTCGTAGGAGGCGATGCGCGTCGCGATCTCAGGATCGGCAGTCGCCTCGTGGCGGAGACTGTTCAGATCGTTGACCGCGGTCACGAACTCACGCTGTCGTTCGTGATCGACGCCTGCCGGGTTCGCAAGATTGAGGATCGCCTCCTTCCCCGAACGGAGCGGCACGCCTTGAAAGTTCGTGGGCAGGAAGCCGCTCGCCCAGAGCGGTGCCCCGCCGCGCGGTCCACGCGGCCCCGACTGCAATACGACGAAGCCGGGCAGGTTTTGAGACTCACTGCCGAGACCATACGTGGCCCACGCCCCCATGCTCGGCCGCCCCATGAACTGCGGTGAGCCGGTGTTCACGAACAACTTGGCCGGGCCATGATTGAAGACATCCGTGGCCATCGACTTGATGAGGCAGATGTCGTCGCAGACCGTCGCGAGGTGCGGCAACAGCTCGCTGATCGCAGCCCCCGATTCGCCGTGTCGCGCAAACTTGCGAGCCGTGCCGAGCAACTTCGCGTCGGGCTTGATGAACGCGAATCGCTTCCCTTTGACATACGACTCGGGGATCACCTGGCCATGCAACTCCCGGAGTTTCGGCTTCTCATCGAACAGGTCGAGTTGGCTGGGACCGCCCGCCATGAACAGGAAGATGACCGACTTGGCCTTCGCGGCGTGATGCAGTCCGCGACTGCCGGGACTGAACACTGACGGCTGTGTCTCAGCGGAAGCATTCCGTCCCTCCGTCAATAATGAACCGAGCGCCATCGCTCCCAAGCCGACACGACAATCCTCAAAGAAATGTCGGCGAGTCGTCTCGCGCAGCCCGCGTTGTTCGAGTCCGAGATTGTGCATGGTGCGAGCCTGTCGTTTTGAAATTTACTGACTCTACCGGATTGCAGGTGTGTGAATGCCGCCCGTATTTGCCCCACCGGGCAACGCCGTTAACCATTTTTACAATCCATTGGCAAATAGCGTGTT
>JAYVOX010000307.1:0-6742 GCA_043757695.1 Schlesneria sp. | reverse complement strand
CGGAAGGCGGAGGGGGGAATGAGGCAGTGGAGACTTCTTTCTGGTCCCCTCGCCCCGGCTCTGCGGGGAGAGGGTTAGGGTGAGGGGTCTTCTCCTGGTTGTTGCCCGCGTTTGAAGAGGGAGACCTTCGGTCGGCCGTTTCGGCGGGGTCAGGAGACCCGCGCCGAACGTTGGTCTGCGATTCTTTTCCTGTCCCCTCGCCCCGGCTTTGCGGGGAGAGGGTTAGGGTGAGGGGTTCTTTCTTCGGCGTTTTGTCTTCACTCCCTCCCCTCGACGGGGAGGGTTGGGGAGGGGTGTTCTTTGCAACTGAGGCATCGTTGGTAGATCGGCCCCCCTCCCCGGCCCTCCCCGCCGAGGGGAGGGAGGAAGAAGAGGAGAGCTTCATGTCGGCTGGTGGCACCGCGAGCCTCGCCGCCCAATAAATCCCATTCAGCAACAACCGTTGAAACGCCGGTTGCTCGAAGTCGTCCTTGTGGCCGAGCGACGTGTAGAACGTGCGGCCTCCGTCTTTGCGGTCGAACGTCCACGCCACCGGCTCCTGCTGGCCGTTCCCTTCGACGCGACCACGCATCAGTTCGACCGCCTTCGGATCGAGCGGCGTGTTCAGGTACAGCGTGCCGCCGCTGGTGAATTCTTTTGGTTCCACGCCGGTCAGGATCGGATGCTTCATGTTTTCGAGAGGCCGCACGATCCCTTTGCTGCCGCCAGCCGTGTGGCCGTTGTAGTTGCCACCGATCATTTCCTGGTCGATGTCGATCCACGCATCGAGTCCCTCCGGCTGATCCTTCATCAGGTGAAAGGCATGGCTGGCAGTGCGGATGCCGACGACCGGCTTGCCGCTGGCCACGTACTTCCGAATGACATCGAGCTGAGCTTTGGGAAGCGGTCGCCGCCGGGCACTGACCAGCAGCAGATCGGCCTCGCTGACGACATCGACTCCCGGCAGGTCGTACTTCTTCGACGGCGTCTCAAAGACAAAGCTGACTTTGAAATCGCGGCCCAGATGCTTGGCAGCGAAATCGGGGAGCGTGACCTCGGTGCGGTACTCATCCTCCGCGCTGATGATGACGAGGTGCGGTCGCTTGTCCTCTTTGAAGCGGAACGGCTTGTCACTGCCTGAGTCTGCTCGACCGAGAAAGTCCGCACTCGTGATCGTCGGGCACCAGAACTTCTCAATGTGCTCGACGACCAGATCGTTGCCGGTGAAGTGACTGACGAACGGTTTCATCGCCGGGTTGTACATCGTGTCGGTCATGTCGCGCATCAGGGCGACGTTCATCCCCTGATAGACCATCTGACGGATCGAGAAGGGTCGCCCGAGGACGCACATGTTGGTATGCACTCCCATCACGATGACGTTGGTGATTCCGCGACTCTTCATCAGCCGAAAGGCTTCGTCCGAGTCGGTGATCGCATCGCCGTCGTGAATCTCAATCGTGGCGATCTGTCGCGACCAGGCCCGGTAGTTCTTGACCGGCTCATCGCAGTCACAGCCTCCGTCGGTGTCATCGATCGGGAGCGGCGCTTCATGCGTGAGGTCGATGCGGCACCAGCGTTCGAGCGGCCTCTTGAGTTCCACCGGCGGCGCGGCTTGAGCGAGCTTTCGCTGCGGCGTGTCCTTGTAGAACTCCATCGTGTCAGACGGGCAATGAATAATGAACGCACCGCGCGAGCGGGCCGCCTTCACGACCTCGTTCATGCGCGGAGCCATCTCCGCCACGCGCGCGGTCGAGTTGGGACACCAGTGCTTGTCCCACATGTCGCAGATCACGACGGCCGTCTGTTTCGAGTCCCACTCGGTCGGCGTGGTGATCGTGTGATACCGCTTCGTCGAGGGTGCATCCGTCCCCGTGACGACTTTCGCTTCGGGAGGAATCTCAACCCGTTTCCGCATGTTCAGCGACAACGGCTTCACGTCGGCGGCCCGCGTTGAACGATCCGCCTCCACGGCAAACAGACAACCGACCAGACCAACAACCGCCAGAGACCTGATCCGCATGGCAAACTCCCTGAACCGAGGCAACGAGACATCGGAGCAGTCTGATTGGAGCGGCCACGAATTGCCAGCGCGAGGGATCTCGCTGTCGCTACTGCTACTTCAGCGGCTTGAGCTTGATGTTCCTGTACCAGCAGTTCGCGCCGTGGTCTTGCAGGCCGATGTAGCCCTGGCGCGGATGAGCCTTGAACGCGACATCGAACTTGTGCGCCGAGCCGTCCGGACGCTTGTTCGGTTCGGGCCACTCGTCGAGGTTAATTTGCGTGACCGGTTCGCCGTTGAGTTCGATCGCGATCAGAGCCTTTTCGCACATGACGACCATGCGATTCCACTCGCCCGCCGGTTTCATCGCATTCTTCGTTGGCTTGACGAGGTCGTAGATGGCTCCCGTGTCGTGAAAGCCCGCCGTGGTGGTGTCGTCGATGGCGATCTCGATGCCGTTGAAGCCGACATCCTTGCCGGGTCGAGGCGTCAGCGGAAAGGTCCGAATGAACAAGCCGCTGTTGCACTTCGGACTGATTTTGAAGTCGAGCGACAACACGCAATCGCCCCACACCTGCTCGTGAATCATCATGTAGCCGCCGCACTTATGCGGGTTGATGCAGCCGTCCTCGACCGGACTCAGACTCGGCTTCTGACTGCTGGTCTGCCAGCCGTCGAGTGTCTTGCCGTCGAACAGCAATTGCCAACCGTCGGTCTTCTCCAGAGCCGTGAGTTCGTTGTCGGCGGCCATGCACGAGGCGGAGACCAACCCGAAGAGTGTCACCAGTAGAACTCGCGGCCTCAGCGTTCGATGCTTCGCCTGAACCAGATTCATCGCAATGTCTCCAAGGAGCGAGTCGATCCGTTTTCTCTCTTTCACCGCCATACATTGAAGAGCCGCATTTTTGATGCAGCTCTTCAATGGTTACTTGATATCTGAAGCCCGTGGCCGGTCACTTTTCCACGACCCAAATGTTTTTGAACCGGATCGGGTTGCCGTGGTCTTGCAGGTAGATCGGTCCTGGCTCTGGGCCTTCGTTGACGGGAGCGGCGGTCGTGGACTTCGGGGCGGCGACGTTGTTGTGAATGACCACACCGTTGTGCTTGACCGTCAATCGCGCATCGGTCGTTTTCTTGCCCGTGTCATCGTACTTGGCGGCGGTGAAGTCGATGTCGTAGGTCTGCCATGACAGCGGTGGAAAGCACATGTTTAAGTCGGGCTTCTTAATGCTGTAGATGCCGCCGCATTCGTTGTGTTCGCCCGAGAGACCGAAGGAGTCGAGAATCTGCACTTCGTAACGTCCCTGTGCATAGCAGCCGCTGTTGCCGCGTCCCTGTCCGCGGGCCGTCGGCATGTAACTCAACAGGAATTCGAGGTGCATCGAGTAGCTCTGAAACTTCTGCTTGCTGGTGACGCCTTGCACGAGCAAGTCGCCATCGAGCTGGCCTCCTTCAAACTTGTCGGCCGTCGAGCCATCGAACAGCACGATCGCTCCTTGAGGCGGCTTCTGTCCGAGTGTCGAACTGGTGCGAGTCACCTTCTTAAGCTCTGCCAGTTTGGCTCCATCGTTGGTTTGAATGACCGCGACGCCCTCTTTGATAAGGACCGTCGCTTCGGGGCCGGTGATCGTGAGCGTGCCATTGCTCACGTCGCCATCGGCTTCCTTCTTTTCTTGCCCGTCCCAACCGTCGCCGGGAAGACCACCGATATGCCCGACGGCGTGAAACCTCCCGCCGCCAAGTGCGATCACTTGAATGCCAACCTTCGTGGACTGGCCATCGACTTCAATGGCACCGGCGTACTCGCCCTGAAACGCGAAGTCCGCATCAGCCTGCTTGGCATCCAACGCGAGAGCCACTTGCTCCGCCTGCAACATCGCCGCAGCACAGAGAACCAACAGAGAGAAACTCGACAAGAACATCAATCGACGCATGAACAGGGACTCCAAAGGAAAGGGGAGTTGAACACCACAACAGACTAAGCGGGTTGAACTGCTTGCGGTTCGGTTCGTGCGCTACGCGCACCAACTCTCCGCAGTTATAGTCCGCGACCATGTTATCCCACCTCAGCATTGAATCATTCAAGTCGCTTGCAGACGTGAACGTGCCGCTCGGGCAAGTGAACGTGTTTGTGGGCGCGAACGGCGCGGGCAAGTCGAATCTCTTGGAAGCGGTCGGAGTTCTAGGTGCTGCGGCCTCTGGTCGAGTGGACGACGAATCGCTCCAGCGACGAGGCGTCAGGTCCGGCGTACCAAGACTTTACAAGTCTGCTTTTCCGGAGAAGGACACTGCGGAACGACGATCACACATCAAGTTCAGTGCCCAATCCGTGCTCGGGGCTTCGTATGAGATCACTTTGTGGAACCCGATTAAGAATCCCGAGCCAGCGTGGAAATTCAAGACAGAGGTTTTGCGACGCAACTCGACTGACAAGGTTTTCGGTCGGTCTCCAGCAGCACTTCTGAAGGGTAACCCCGATCAAGGCTATGCAGCTCTGAAGTTGGTCGAGCTAAGTTCCAGCGAACCCGCCGCGCAACTGGTCTCGTCACTTCGCGATTTCAGTATCTTCTGCGCCAATACACCAACGCTTCGCGGGTTGATTCCCGATGCACAAACTCGGGTGCCAGTGGGCCTCTCCGGCGGTCGCCTGCCGGAAGGAGTTCAAGAGCTGTTGAGGTCGCGGAGCGACAATGAGTTCCTCGCAGACGCTTACATTGAGGCCCGTCAACTGATTGACTGGGCCAAGTCTTCAGGCGTGGCGTCTTCGGCTCTAGTGCCGCTGTCGCCGTCCGCAGCTCGATCCAAGTTGGTAATCCGATTTACAGATCGCTTCATGTCCGAGGGACGCAACATTCTTAGCGGCTACGACGCCAGCGAAGGCTCACTCTTCATTCTGTTTGCCGCCGTGCTGGCACTCCATCCTCAATCGCCACCTGTCTTCGCGATCGACAACTTCGACCAAGCCATCAATCCGAAACTGGCATCCAGTTTGATGACGGCTTTCTGCCATTGGATGGTTGATGGCCCGGCAAAGCGACAAGCTCTCGTCACGTGTCACAATCCGGCAACGCTGGATGGTCTACCACTTCAAGACGACCGCGTTCGGCTGTTTGCTGTGGATCGGGACAATCGCGGTCGAACAGTCGTGAAGCGAGTCGAAGTGAATGAGCAGTTGCAGAAACTCGCCCAAGAAGGGTGGTCGCTCTCACGTCTCTGGATGAGCGGCCTCATCGGAGGTGTGCCGTCCAATGTCTGATCCGTTGCGAGTCGCACTTGTCGCCGAGGGGCCGACAGACCACATCGTGCTGGAAGCGGGACTGAATGCGATCTTGAAGGATCGCCCCTTCGTATTGACGTTGCTTCAGCCAGAACGATCGGCAGCATTCAACGGTTTTGGTCAGTTTGGAGGAGGCTGGTCTGGTGTTTATCGTTGGTGTCAGCAAGCCGTCAACAGGTCTGGTGGCGCGATTCAGGCTGACATCTTGTTCGCCAGCTACGACATTCTGATTGTCCACGTCGATGCGGATGTCGCCGAGAAACGTTATTCAGATGCTGGGATCATCGACTCGGTTGAAGACCTTCCGTGCGCCCAGCCATGTCCTCCACCATTCGCGACAACGAACTCGTTGCGAGCAGTCCTCCTGCGCTGGCTTCGTGCGGCTGACGTTCCACCGAACACCGTTCTCTGCACACCGTCCGCGAATACGGAGGCTTGGGTGTTGGCGGCTTTGTATCCAGAGGCCGCGAAGGCCGGAATCGAGTGCCGCAAGTCACCGGAAAGTCTTCTCGTTAGCAAGCCCGCTCAGGAGCGGCTCGTTCGTAAGAAGGGTGATGGCTACGACAAACGAACCGAACGATATCGCGATCGCTCGAAAGACATTTACAACGCATGGCCCAGCGTTCGGAAGCGTTGCTCGGAAGCGGAACGTTTCTCCACGGAATTTCAAATGGTCATTGCCTCTCTCGAAAACAAAAAATCCCGCTCTTCATAAATCGTGAGTAACCGCACATGTTCCGAACGTGTTCAATTTCATTGTTAATCATGTCGATTGTCGCGTTCTCAGAAGCGTCTTACGCCGCCGAGCCGGTTTACGACGTGGTTATCTATGGCGGGACATCGGGTGGGGTGACGGCGGCGATTCAGGCGGCGCGGATGGGGAAGACGGTGCTGCTCGTCGAGCCGAGTGGCCACATCGGGGGGCTGACCTCGGGCGGGCTGGGGGCGACGGACATCGGGAACAAGGGGGCCATTGGCGGGTTGTCGCGCGAGTTCTATCGGAAGATCGGGGCCTATTATCTGAACGAGTCGGCGTGGAAGTTTGGCTCGCGCGACGCCTACATCGAGAAACGAAAAGCCTTGAGTGAGAACGAGCAGTGGATGTTCGAGCCTCACGTCGCTGAGAAGGTCTATCGTGAATGGCTCGCCGAATTCAAAGTGCCGATCAAGCAGGAGCGGTTCCGACTGAAGGACGCCGTGAAGATGGAGGGCCGGCGGCTGGTGGCCATTCGCATGGAGAGTGACCAGTGGTTCTACGGCAGGATGTTCATTGATGCCTCTTACGAGGGAGACATCATGGCGGCGGCGGGCTGCTCGTATCACGTCGGTCGCGAGGCGAACAGCCTCTACGGCGAGACGATCAACGGCATCCAGATCGCCAACGCGACGAAGCATCAGTTCATCAAGGATGTCGATCCGTATGTGAAGCCGGGCGATCCGTCGAGCGGTCTGCTCCCGCTGGTTCAAGCCGAGCCACCCGGCATCGA
>JAYVOX010000306.1:0-6757 GCA_043757695.1 Schlesneria sp. | reverse complement strand
CGTCCCGCATACGATCGATCCGACCGCGACGTACGGCGACGAATTGAGACGGTCCGTGCGTTACGATTCGGCTCAGCGCGGCAGCCCGAACGTCGTGTTTAGTCTCTCGCGATCGATCGGCGTCTGGGTGGCCGCGCTGCTCACGCTGTGCGTCTTCTCGTACCTGTACAAAGACAACGTCGGCTACAAGCTGGCCGAAGCGATCATCGTCGGTGTGTCGGCCGGCTATTGGATGGTGCTCAGTTTTTGGGAGGTCATGGTCGCGAAGGTGCTCGTCAAACTGTCGCCCGACGCGGCGCGTTATGCCTTTCTGCCCGACACGCCCGCCGATGCCCGGGCGGACTTGTGGTATCTCGTGCCCGTCGTGCTGGGTTGTCTGGTCTTCTGCCGCTGGGTGCCGAAGATCGCGTGGCTGGGTCGATGGCCGCTGGCCTTCGTGGTGGGCACAACCGCCGGGCTGAAACTGATCCTGTTCCTCGACGCCGACTTTGTGAGCCAGATTCGCAGCACGATTCTGCCGCTGATCGCCTTCTCCACGGACGCCACCACGAAAGTGCGAGCCTTCGACTGGAAACAGTCGGTGCAAAACATCGTGCTCGTCGGCGGTGTGCTCTCCAGCCTGACGTACTTCTACTTTTCGGTCGAACACAAGGGACTGATCGGCCGCGTCTCGAAGCTCGGCATCTGGGTGCTGATGATCACGTTTGGAGCTTCATTCGCACTGACCGTGATGGGGCGGATCACGCTGCTCACGATGCGGCTGCAATTCCTGTTCGACGACTGGCTCGGACTGATTCGCATTTAATCGCATTGCCGAAGCGAGTCGAATCGGACTGTGTTGATGGTCGCCTTCGCTGATTGCATGACGAGTTCAAATGCAGTCCAAACAGGATTTGCCGACAGCCAGTCCGTGAGGCAGAATGTCGTTACGAAATTCTGCCTCAGCTGCGATCAGAATGAGTGCTACATTCGGACTTGCCGATACTGTCTGCGATTTCAGGCTCAAACGTGGCCGTGTTGCATTGCACCATTAGAGATAATGGGCGTACAGTCAGGGCAGATTCGGTTTTCCGTACACGGGCGTCGTAAGAATTCAACTGTACTTCTCTGCCCGGGCCAGCCGAACTGTTTGGTTTGGATTGTCCAAGCCATGGTTTGCTCACCTCTGCAAGGAGATTTTTCATGTTCGTCCGTCTTCGAAAGCGGCTTGGGTTCACTTTGATTGAACTTCTCGTTGTCATCGCGATCATCGCGGTGTTGATCGCCCTATTGCTGCCCGCCGTGCAGCAAGCCCGCGAGGCGGCTCGTCGCACGCAGTGCAAGAACAACATGAAGCAACTCGGACTCGCGGTCCACAACTACCACGATACGTTCTTGGTGTTCCCTTACCGCCAAGGCGGCGGTGTGCAAGCCGGTGGTGCTCCGGATGCCTTCGACCAGAACTGGTACAGCTGCATGAGCGGGTTGGGCTTGTTGCTCCCGTACATCGATCAGGGCGCTCGGTACTCCTCGATCATGGGACAAGCCCAAACGAATTGGGCGTCGATGCGTCCATGGGATGGCAACAAATTGTACAACCAAGATCTGCCAGCCTTCCTTTGCCCCTCAGACGTTTTGGGAGGCAATGGCAACCCCGGCCGCAACAACTACCGGTTCTGTGCTGGTGACTACGGAAAGCGTCACCGTGAATCACGGGATGCTTTGCAATGGGGAGGCGAGAAGCCGATTCGCGGAGTGTTTGGAGTCGATTCGTCCACCAGGATGGGAGATATCCTTGATGGAACATCAAACACAGTAATGATGTCGGAGAGATGCCAAGGGATTGCTAACCTTCGCGGTGAAATCATCGGTGGTGTCGGAACAACGGGCGGGATGTCTGACGGTTTCATGGACGGGATCAATTCCGGAAACAACGTCCAATTGGATACGTTGGCTGCTCAAATTCTCTCCAGTGTGAATGCCGCCACCGGCCAATACACTAGCCCCAAGGCAAACGAAATGGCAGGTGATCGCTGGAGCGACGGAGGCTACTTCTATGTCGGTTTCAGTACGCTCATCCCCCCTAATGGTCCGTCCTGCATGAATGACAACTGGGACCGTTCGCACAACATCATGACAGCCACCAGTCGTCACACGGGTTTGGTTCATGTCTTGATGTCGGACGGTGCCGTCAGAGTCGCTAGTTCAAACATTGACAAGTATCTTTGGCGCGCTCTCGGAACTCGAGCCGGTGGCGAAACAATTGGCGATTTCTGATTCACGAAGTCGGCTGATTTCACCCTGATTTGGACTGGTCCCGGTATCGTTCACCTGAGCGATACCGGGCCATCCGCATCTAGTGGTTCATCCGATTTGAGTATATCCAGACGCGTCGCCGCTACGCCGTCGGCGTGCGCGACGATTCGCGTCAAACCTCCACCTGCTCCCGCGCCGAAGACGCTGGGGCTAAACATTGCAAATCAATGTTGGTGGATCACGAGTGCTGTCGCGCTGGTCCGCAAAACAACGAATGACGTTGGGCTAAAATTCACGCCAGAACTTTGTGTCACATGACCTCAGGGCATCCGCTAAATCGCTGGCTACGCCTCTTGCTGGCAAGTCTTCTGATCAGGAAATATTGGGCGTCAGCGATTTGCTTCTGCCTGATCTTGGCTTCGCTCGGTTGGTGGCTTGTGAAATCCAAGCATCCTTCAGCACAAGTCGATGCGATTAAACTCAGTATGACTCAACGCCGATTCGGCGACGTGGAGCAGTTGTCTCGCCGCTGGCTGAGGTCTCATCGTCGTGATACAGAAGTGATGCTGTTGCTCGGTGAGGCCCTGCAACGCCAAGGTCGCCTGACCGATGCGCTGGATGTCTATGTTCAGATTCCAGTAGACGCGGGGCAGAACGGTGTCGCGGCACGCCTGGCCTCAGCTTCGATATTGCTTGCCTGCGGACGGCTCGCGGAAGCGGAGCAGGCTATTTTGTCTGTGGAATATCCGTCCGTCGTAAATCTCCATGCGGATGGTTTGTGGGCGACTTTATGTTCGCTCTCGGGGCGTCGTTGGGAGTCAATTCCCGCGCTGCGTAGCACCGTCGCGACGGCCAGCGATCGGGTCATGAAGCTGATCCTACTGGCCAATCCCGATGAGATGCCCGCTCCTCCTGAAGACGTGTTTGCGAAAATGTTTACCGTTCGGGATCCCCTCGGGGCACTGGGGTGTTCGCGAGTCGCGGCCTCACTCGGTCGTGGCGATCAAGCACTCGTATTGGTTGAAGAATGTTTGTCCAAGCGCCCTGATCTCATCGAGGCGCATATTGTTCGATGCGGCTTGTTATTGGACCGAGGAGAGATTGCCGCCGTCAATGCGCTGCTCCAACGCTTGCCTGCGGGTTCCAATCAACATCCGGGGGTCTGGTTCTTGAGGGGGCGTCAGGCACAAGAGGCCGGCGATGCCCGAGGAGCCATTCGCTGCTATTGGGAAGCTCTTAAACTCCATCCAAATCATGACCGATCGGCGTATCAGTTGAGCCAGCTTCTCTCCGGCGAAGGGCGCAATGCCGACGCTCTTGTCTTCTTGGAGCGGTCAGGGCGATTGACTCAATTACTCAAGGCTTCCATCGGTCTCTATGAGGATCGCCGTGATGAAGAAGAGCTTTTGAAATGCGTGACACTGACGAAAGAACTCGGGCGACTTCGCGAATGCCGTCTGTGGTGCGAATATCTGCTCGAAGTAAACCCTAGCCACACGCTGGCAGCAATGTGCTTGAGGGAGATCGACTCGCTGCCGGATGATGAATTGCCCTGGTTACTACCGAGCAGCGATCTGGCTCAAGTCTATGACTTGTCCGCCTACCCCTTGCCTGCCACATCACCCCTCGGATCGCCGCGCACTGAGTACCGCGACACTGCCGATCTGGTGGAAGTGACGTTCGTGGATGAAGCGTTGAAGCTAGGGCTTGATTTTGCATATTTCAATGGCGATGACGCTGCCAGTGAAGGCAAGCGGATGTTTGAATATACCGGAGGCGGAGTTGCTGTCATCGACTACGATCTGGATGGTTGGAGCGATTTGTACTTCACCCAAGGCTGTACTTGGCCACCGGATCGCAGCCGCCATGAACACCTCGATGTTCTCTATCGCAATCTCGGTGGCGAGTTGATGATGACTGTCACGGCGCAAGTGGGGATTCATGACAATTCGTTCGGGCAGGGTGTCGCGGCGGGAGACTATAACAATGACGGGTTTGTCGATCTGTATGTCGCCAACATCGATGGCAATCGGCTTTATCAGAACAAGGGTGATGGCACATTTGCAGATGTGACGGACTCCATCGGACTTAACCGGCACGGATACTGGACGACCAGTTGCCTCTTGGCCGACATCGATGGCGATTCCGTTCCCGATCTGTATGACGTCACGTTTCTCGAAGGCGACGACATTTTTGGCCGTATCTGTCGGGGCACTGACGGTATTGCTCGGTCGTGTGCGCCTGCCGGTTTTCCTGCTTCACCAGATCAGGTTCATCTGGGTGAAGGCGACGGGAGGTTTGTTGATGCTTCGGCGGGGCGTGGTTTTGAAGTGCCTGAAGGCGATGGGTTGGGGATCGTTGCTGCCGACTTCGACCACTCCGGAGATTTAAGTCTGTTTGTCGGGAATGACGGGCGTGCCAATTTCTTTTTTGTACCGCAGGAGAGGTCAGACGGCAGAATCAAGAGTTGGGAAGAAATCGGTGTGCTTTCGGGCTTGGCATTTGACGACACGGGCGCTGCGCAGGCTTGCATGGGGATCGCAGCGGGAGACGCCAACGGCGACGGTCGGCTCGATTTGTTCGTCACCAATTTCTATCACGAATCGAATGCCCTGTACCTGAACGTTGGTCCACGCATGTTTTCGGATCGGGCACGCTCGACCGGGTTGCGCGAGCCGAGTTGGGATCAACTTGGTTTTGGAACACAGTTTATAGATGCCGATCTCGACGGATGGGAAGACTTAATCGTCACGAACGGACACGTGGATGATTTTACTCACAAACAGATTCCCTATAAGATGCCGCCCCAGTTCTTTTCAAATCGCAACGGACGATTTGTTGAAAAGAAGGCGGCTGACGTGGGAGAGTTTTTCGGAGTGCCAAAGCTGGGACGGGGTTTGGCGAAACTCGATTGGAATCGGGATGGCCTGACAGACATTGTGATTTCGCATATTGCGGATCCCGCCGCGTTATTAACGAACTGGACACGTGTTGCCAACCGGAGTTTTGGGATTCGCCTCGTTGGGACGACTCGATCACGCGACGCCATCGGAGCAAGAGTCATCGCTCGATCGAAGGGGCGGGTTCTCGAACGGCAATTGACAGCCGGGGATGGTTATCAAGCATCGAATGAGCGGCGGTTGGAATTCGGATTTGGAAGTGACGATGCTGTCGATGTCGAGATTCGATGGCCAGGGGGGAAGATAGAGTCGTATCCAAGGGTTCCAGTCCAAGCTGACTACTTGGCTGTAGAAGGCTACCATCGTCTCTATGAATTGCGAGTGGAGTGAAGTCTCGACTGAGTGACTTGCCAAATCGAGTTCGTTTTTATGCGATGCTGTTGGTGTGTGGATGGTCTGGTGTAATAACAATGAAGGAGATACTGATTATGAGAAGTGTTGCTGTTCTGTTCGTGGGAGTCGCGCTGTCTGGCTTGGGTGTCTCGGGTTGCTCTCCAGCAGCTCCCAAGCCATTGAAGCCGGAAGAGTTGAAGCAGCGAGAAACAATGCATGGCGAAATTATTAAGAAGGAGATGGAGAAGAACAGTGGTCGTTCCGCTCCAGGAGGTGCTCACGGTTCTTAGTAAGAGATGCCCAACTCAGGGGTGACATTGACGAGTGGTTCGGTACGGGTGTCTGTGACATCGCGTGACGTGCATCGCTCGGCAGCCTGAGATCAGACTGGAAGAATATCGCAAAAAAAAGAAGCCCAACTGGGAAACAGTTCGGGCTTCTTTTTTGCGATGGCTATCGACGGGCTTCGCACTGTTCCAAGCTCAACGCGATTCCTGCGAGTTGGAATCAGGGCGACCGCAGATGAGTCGAACTGTCGCCCGGAGATGTTGCCAAAGCGCGTCAGTGGCCGCCGCTCATCGTGCGATTGCGAGCGAGAGCATCTTCGGCTTCGGCGATGCGTCCGCAGCGTTGGCAGATGACGGAGAGTTGGGCGAAAGAGAACGGGTCGTTGGGTTCGAGTTCAACGACCCGCTTGGCGTGAGCGATCGCCTCGTCAAACTTCCCGAGTTTGTGCATGACCACCGCCAGTGCCGAATGCGACAGCGAGTGCGTGGGCGTCGTGGCGACAATGCCGAGGAGCGTGGCTGCGGCACCGGCAAAATCGCCTTGGTCTTTGAGTCGGTTCGCGTCGTCATAGAGTTCGTCGGGCGTCGGCATCTGTCGGGCTTTCTGTCGAGAGTCGATTCGGGTGGGTCGTCTGTAAGCAGAGGATCGCTCGCAGCGAGTCGCATGATAGACGGCGAGTGATCTCGAACCAACCACACGATGTGGATGCGGTGGGCGATCACGTGCCGTCACTCACAGGTGTTCACGTAAGTATCCCTTTTCCCACCCATCTTCGGGGGGAGAGGTCTAGGAGTGTGTCCCGGTAATTGAGTTGGGGGATTTTGAATTTAATTAGGGTGTGACCCAACACTGTTCGGCACGGCGAATGAGGTGGTCTTGAGTCGGCGGTCAAGCATCGGGAATTCGTACGATCCGCGCGGTTTGTGGGGCGATGCGAGGGC
>JAYVOX010000305.1:0-25350 GCA_043757695.1 Schlesneria sp. | reverse complement strand
CGTCTGATCCGTCATGGCCGAGCACTCCGTTGCTGAATGACGAGCTAACGGTATTTTGTTTCATGTGTTACGTCAGCGCGACTTCTCGGATAGCCTCTGACCCAAAGCTCTACCCCGAAGTCAAACTCACCGAACCGACTCCCGAGAAATCCCTGCTTGGGATCTCGCTTGCAAATCGTGGCGGAGGGATTGGGCGGGTCGTGGTGCTCATCAACGGCATTGAACTCACCGCCGATGCCCGCCGTCCCGGTAGCGACACCGATGCCGCCCAGTTGTCGCTCCAAATCGATCTCAAAGACGATCCCCGTCTGAAACGGGGGCAGCCGAACGTGATCGAGGTGCAAGCGTTCAATGCGGAAGGCTACCTGCAGAGTCGTGGCTTGCAGGTCGTCTATGAGCCGAAGGGTGCAGCGGAAGAGAATCCGCCCGAACTGTGGGCGATCGTGGCCGGTGTGTCGGACTACCGTGGCGACACCATCGACCTGCGGTTCGCCGCCAAGGATGCCGAAGACTTCGCGCAGGGACTGTCTGTCGCCAGCCGAAGACTGTTTGGCACCGGCAGAGTGCATCTCACTCTGCTCTCGACCCTCCAAACGAATCCCGCCGCACAGCCCACACGCGCGCGACTTGTCGCCGCGTTGGAAGCTGCACGTGCCGCCAAGCCCTCCGACATCCTCGTGATCTATCCGGCCGGTCACGGAGTGAACTACGGCGGGCAGGATGGCGACTTCTACTTCCTCACCAATGACGCCCGCTCAGCCGACCTCACCGATCCCGCAGTGCGCGCTCAAACCACCATCTCCAGTCAAGAACTCACCGAACTCGGGAAGCAGATCCCCGCCCTGAAGCGAGTAATGATCCTCGACACGTGCGCATCGGGCCGTCTCGTCGAGAAGCTGACCGAAAAGCGGGACGTGCCGTCGAGCCAGATCCGCGCGCTCGACCGTCTGAAGGATCGCACCGGCCTGCACGTGCTGGCGGGCTGTGCTGCGAACTCGGTGAGTTACGAAGCCAGCCGTTACAGACAGGGATTGCTGACCCACAACCTGTTGCTGGGGATGCGCGGTGCGGCCTTGCGGGACGATCAGTTCGTGGACATCGGCAAGTTGTTTGGCTTCGCGGCCGATCAAGTGCCGGAACTGGCGAAGGATATTGGCGGCATCCAGCGTCCCGTCATCGCCAGTCCCAAGGGAGCCAGCTTCGACATCGGCCAAGTCACCAACGAAGACAAGCCCTCCATCCCCTTGCAGACTGCCAGACCGCTGATCCTGCGGTCGAATTTCCAGGACGACGTAGAAATCGAGGATGTGTTGGGATTGGCCCGGCGGGTGGACGATGCGCTCCGCGAAGTCGCTGCACGTGGCTCACAAGCGCCGCTTGTCTTCGTGGATGCGAAGGAACTTCCCGAGGCATACCGCCTCGCGGGGCGTTATACGGTCGAAGACAACAAGATCGTCGTCGAAGGTCGGCTTACGCGTGGGCAAGAGAAGCCATTCCGATTCTCGGTGACCGGCGAGAAATCAGAACTCCCCGACCTAGCCGCGAAGATCGCTGCTGCCGCCGTGAAGGCACTCGGAACACCGTGAGTAATCTTGTCCCACTGAACCTGCTGACATACATCCAAGAGAGAAACATGCCACACATTCAAGTTTTACTGTTGGTCCGGCGACTATGGAGCGGAGTCTCGTTGACAACTCAGCGGCGTGGTACGCGCTCGGCAATTCTATTGGCCATTCTGACTGCCGTAGTAGTCATCGGGCCATGTCGGATGTGTCCGGCTGCGACGTTGGTTGACGTTCGATTGGTCATGGATGGTTCGGCTGATCCACCGGGTGACAAACTGGACATTCGGCTCTTGCTATCACCAGAGGAGCCGAACATCACATTGGAAGTGCGCGCGTTCCTCATCTCCGGTGAGGACAAATCTGTGGCGACGCGGATTCGAGCGCGAGGAAAAAAGAACCGGGATCAGGATGGTCGCTTCCTGGCGACCTTCGTCGTCGAGCGGCCCGTCGTGGCGGCAGTCGTTCAGTTTCCCGCCGTGATCCCCTATGCGGACCTGGACATTCCCGTAGGCACGCACGAGATCGCGTATGAGGTACGTGGAGTGCGCGAAGGGAAAGTCGAATTTGTGCAACCGACAGTGCTCTCACTGGTGACACTGTCCGACGAGACGCGGCGCGAAATGGACCAGCAGGATGTCATTTCGGAACGTCTTCCAGAAACTCGAACCGTGACGGTCGTGCTCGGTGGTGAACGGACTCGCGGTGGCGGGCCAAGGCCGGTCGAACAGCAAGAGGTCGAGGTCACGGAAGTCATCCCCAAAACCAAGACGCTCGCTCGAAAATTGGCGGTCAACATCCCCGGCGCGTTTCGTAGAAAAGAGGCACCCAAAAGTCAGCCGACAGAAACAAATGTACCGCCACCGGCCCCATCGCGTCCGCTGTCGGATATTCGCCGGGCCAACGAGCGAGTGGTTTATTTCGCGACCAATCGCAGTCGAGTGGATGGTGAACGCACGCCGGCCCTTCAGTTCGGCAAGGATTCATCAAACGAAGTCGCCTGGGGTGATTGCGTGGTCAACATCCCGGTCCAGCACGATCGCGGTGTCCTGGAAGAGCCGGGGTGGTGGAAGCAGCGTGATCCCGAACGACATTTCCTCATCGAATCCCTGCGTGTCCTGAATCAGGTACAGTTGCGGTCCCAGATTCAGGACTCCGATGTGCTGCTGTTCGTTCACGGCTACAACTACACATTTGAGAAAGCCGTATTGCGCACCGCGCAATTGCACTTCGACCTGGAATTCCCCGGACGCCCGGTCGCTTTTTCCTGGCCCTCGACAGGTGACCTAACCGGCTACAAACGCGACGCCGAGCAAGCGCAATCGAGCGCCGACGCGCTGGCGACCGTTCTGCAAGAATTGATGGCTGGTCGAACTGAAGCGGCAACTCAGTCCGGTCATCCTCGTAAGCTACACGTCGTCGCACACAGCATGGGGAACCGTGTCTTTTTGGCGGCCGTGAATCGGCTCTATCAGAAAAAGCTGATTTCTGCGGATTCAAAGCCGTTCGGGCAAGTGATCCTCGCAGCACCGGATGTGGACCGGAAGACATTCAACGAGCTTGTCCCACTGGTCATAGACGCTGCTGAGCAAACAACTCTGTACTATTGCCAAAGGGACGCGGCGCTCAAAGCTTCAGAGAGGGTCAACGAGGTCGCGTTCAACAAGGAACCGCCGGTGGGCTTGGCCCCCTTCCTACAAGATGGCCTCGACACGATCTGTGCCGATCACGCCGACACATCGGGCTTCCACCACGGCTATTTTGCAGAGTCGACCATCGTGCTGCTCGACATGAGATTGATGCTACAAGGCCACCGCCCTACGAACCGCCGCCCCCCGCTCGCCGAACCAACCCTACTATCCAACCGCCGCCACTGGTCGTTCGTGCCGACGAAAGTGGCCGACGAAAGATGATGTCTGAGTCAAGAAAACGAGATGGGTTCGACCTCAGTAGCGGTTGAGGGTTCAGCGTGAGCGGATTTTGTTCAAATCGTCGGTCCAAGTCTGCATAAGGAAAAGAACCATGCACAGCCAGCCGCAGCGACTTGTGTGTTATGGACCCTACTTGGGTTTCGAGGTTGATGTCGCGGTCGGGGCATTGATTCGCCGAATTTGGGCTATCCCCGACAGACGCGGTGTGCGATCACACATTGCCTTCATGCTCAGTATCGCCACTTTGCTGGTGACTTTGGGGTGGAGCCTGGAATGCACCTTTCCGGCAGACAAAGCTGCTGGCTCAGTAGAAACTCCGGCGAGCACCGAGGACGAAGAGGTTGTGTTGTCCACGGCCAAAACATTTGCCGATCCGCAGGCCACCCAGGTGGTGCGGCTGGAGGCGGCGCAGAAACTGGAAAAATGTGGTCCTCGCGCCGCCCCCGCGCTTCCGCTGGCAATCAGCTTGTTCGCTGATACGGATTGGGAGATCAACCGAGCGGCCCAACGGATTGCCGTCGCCGTGGGACCAGCGGCTGCCCCATGGTTGATTGCAACACTCACAAACCCAGACGACCAATTGCGTTTTCGCGCGGCCCGTACCCTGATCAGGATTGGACCCCATGCAGAGCCGGTGGTTCAGGAACTCGTGCCGTTGCTGAAGCATGAGAATCCTCGCATACGCGAGGATGTGATTGGGATGCTGCCTCAGTTGGTTCCTGATGCGGCGGTGTGGCTCCCAGCGCTGTTGGATTCGTTGGAACTGAATGGGATGTACAAGATCAAAGAAATGCTGCGCAGGCGGAGTACCCAAGTCTTGCCAGTATTGCGTTCGCTGGCCCAGAGCAAAGAAGTGGCGACACGCGTGGCGGCGGTGCGGAGTCTGGCAGAACTTCCAGACGACGCAGAGGGAGTTGCGGCGTTGTTCCGGGAAGCCCTGCGGGACACGGAGGGGAGCGTGCGGGCAGCGGCGTGTGGTGGTCTGAGGCTGCGGGAAGTGGATTTCCGCACGCTCCTACCATTGCTGGAAGACCGTCTGAAATATGATTCGGATGTGAAAGTCCAGATCGCAGCCGTTCATGCACTCGGTCAGATCATTGTTCCCGAAACTGACGCGGAATCATATGAGGAGAGAAAGTAGCAGCGCGCGCTGCGCGCCCAAGCCATCGTTGACTTTGCATTGCCTGTGATCGCCACCGGCCTCACAGACCGCGACGCTCGGGTGCGCGCCGCTACAGCGAATTGTCTCGCGGCGGATGTCTTCCGGGGTTCTGTTTCCACCGGCCACCTGTTGCGGGCGATGGATGACCCAGATGAACACGTTCGTGGCGAGGCCGTGATGGGTCTGGCATCAGTCAATGAAAAGCCCGCCGACGAGCGCGTTCTGAAAATGCTGCGGGAGGACAAAGGGGCGAGTGCTCGTAAGCAGGCCGCCAAATCATTGGCGTATCGCAGTGAGAAAGCGAAGGCAGTGATACCAGCGTTGCTGTCAGCTATCCAGAATGACGGTGACATCAGCGTGAGAATCGCCGCGCTGGAAAGTCTGGCCAGTTACGATCTGGACAGGAAATCAGCGTTTGACATCCTCAAGGCGGTCTTGAAATCGGATGAAGCGAGCCTGCGGTCAGCCGCACTCCCTTGCCTGGCCGAGGTACAGGTACGATCAGACGAAGTTCTTAAACTCATTCAGTCGGTGATGGCCGGCGATACGGTAGCTACAGTCCGCCAGTCAGCCGCCCAATCTCTCAGGACCGCCTTAGAGAAGTGCCTGAGACAATATGGAGAAGGTGTAGAGGGAATCACGAACCGGTTGTCGGAGCGTGTGGCCAGTTCTCTTGCTGAAACTGCCACTCGGGATCCTAACATGCTCGTCCGTGTAAGTGCGTTGTATTGTTTCTCACACGACGTGCTAAACAGCATGAAACCGGCGTATGCGCAGGTAATTCCGGTCTTGTTGCGCGCTGGAAAAGACTCCGAACCATCGGTGCGTGCCGAAGCGGCCACAGCACTGGGACGGATCTCGTCTGGCAACGCGGCCGCGCTGGCGACACTGTTGGAGTTGGCCCGCGATTCGGCGGCTGAAGTCCGTGCTTGCGCAATGGAGGCGCTCAATGGTTTTCCAGAACAGGCCGATGTGGTCGTGCCAGCACTCGTTCGCGGTTTGCAGGATCCCCACGCCGATGCCCGCAGGAAGGCTGGCGGAACGGTGTCCTACTTCCTGAAGGAGCAGGTCGTCCAGATGCCAGTCATCGGATTTCGAGTCGGGACTCTCAATAAAACAACCACCGAACCAGCGACTCTGTCGAAGGGAATCCTCGTATTAGATATTGCTGCCAAATCACCTGCTCAGGCAGCGGGCCTCGCGAAAAATGATGTGATTCTCCAAGCGGACGGCAAGGATGTGAGCAGTTTCCTCCGATTCCGGCAGATTGTGACGCACCATCAGGGCGGCCAACCGCTGATGATTACGGTGCGACGCGGGACCGAGAAAATGACGCTCGCTGTTTCCCCACGTCCCGCAACACCCGGTCTGATAGAGGCCATTCCACTCGTGCTCAACCTCTGTGACGACAGAGATTATTGGACCCGCGCCAAAACCTTGGAAACACTGGTGCTCCTCGGTGTTGTACCGGACACGGCCATCGCGGAGTTGATTCAAGCCTTGGACGACGACGAGCCATTCGTCCGCGAGCCAGCCATCATCGCCGCTGTGACTTTCGGGGCTGGCCGTTCAGACCAGATCGTCCCCCGGCTTGTGGACATGCTGGGGCACGACTGGGAGAACGTTCGTCAGGCAGCCGCCACAATGCTCAGCCGGTTCGGCGCAGAAGCAAAGGTTGCGGTCCCGAAGCTCGCGGAGTGTCTACGAGATAAAAAACCGGACGTGCGTAAAGCAGCCGCCGAGACGTTGGCGAAGATTGTGCCTCCTGCGGACCGCGCGAACATTGCTGGTTTGACAGAAGCCTTGGCGGGTGCGGCCGCCAAACGCCCTCCTTCCAACAATGCAACGTTTGTTCGTGAGATTGTGGAGGGGAGTGGATTTCTCAGTGAGGGGAAACCGGAAGCGGCGGTGAAGCTTCTGGAGGGAGTATTCCCAAAGTTGTCACCGAATGAACCCGGTATCTATTACGGCTGGACCCTTGGCATGCTCGCCGAAGCTCACTTGAAGTTGGGTCAATTCAACAAGTCACGCGACTATTCTCAACAACTGCTGAATTGGAAAATCCACAAGCATGGAAAGGAACACGAGGAGGTTGGGCACGCGCAATATAACCTTTCTGTGATTTATATGAACCTTGGACAATTCTCTCAGTCCGAGATCCATGCGCGGGAAGCCACGGGTGTTTTGGAACGCAAGCTGGGGCGAGATCATCTTGATCTTGTAAAGCCCTTATCCATGTTGGCTCACCTTCACCTTCATAGCGGGCAATTGGCAGCGGCCGAGAAGCTGGCCGTACAGGCTATGGAGATCTGCCGGAAGCATTTGCCCGCGGATCATCCCGATCTGGCGATATCCATTCGCACAGTCGCCCATCTCTTGGTGCAACGAGGTGAACTGGGAAAGGCTGAGGGGATGTTTGTTGATGCAATGGATGCGTACCGTCAAGCCAAAGGGAAAGATGATAGCCAAGTCGCGTGGTTCCTGAGCGGTCTGGGGATGCTCTGCCTTGGACGGGAAGACCACCAAACCGCCATCACGCATTTGGAAAAGGCCAGAATCATTCTCAAGACAAACCCCGGCGAACCCGCGTTGGAAGTCTATGTGCTTCAACTGCTAGCTGCAGCCTATCAAGCGGTCGGCAAGGAAGAAGAAGCTGCGGCGTTGGGAAAGAAACTCGCATTCCGCGCTCTCCAGCCCTCTGCGGCGGGTAGTACCTCGTTCATGTTCTTTCAACTCCAAGGTCTTGCGGAATCAGCCTGGATGGATGACTGGATTACGGATCTGAGCTTGAAAAACTTCGCAATCCGGTTCGGAGAAGACCACCTGATTCATGCTGCTGCACTGAAAGTCGCCGCATATTCTCGACTGAAGAGCGGCAAGTACGAATCATCAGAACCGTTGTTCTGGCGGAGCGTCAGTCGCGTCTCCGCCTTCGAGCCGAATCATCCGGAAGTCGCTGATTCGCTGCAACAACTTGGCGCACTCAATGTCTATCGCGGCGATTGGCGGGAAGCCCTGGACAATCATCGTCGTTCGCGCCGAATCATCGCCGAATATACACACCGCAATCTGCCATCGCTTTCCGAACAGGAGCAATACAAGTTTCTGCATCAGGCGAACGGCGTTTGGCTGGCCCGAGCGTTGAGCACGGCTCTCGCTCAAGCCGATCAGCTTGAGGCGTGTGAAATGTCTGTGGAATGGCTCTTCAATAGCAAAGGTGTCGCTCTAAATGCCCTCCAGGAACGCGCACTGCTCGCGCAACAAAGCAACGTCCCAGAGGTGCAACAACTCCGTGACGAACTGCGTGATGTGCGCGAACGACTGGCGTACCTAGTGACGTTCGGCGGCCGAGAGCAGGATTCTGCAGAGGCCCGCCAGGAGTTAGACCAGGCATCGACCCGCGAACGGGAATTGTCCAAGCAGCTCAGTTTGAAACTTGGCGATCAAAACACACCGCCCCGCTGGGTGACTCTCCATAAAGTTCGGCAGGCCTTGAAACCTGATACGGTTCTCATCGAAATTGCCCGGTTTCCACGGTTCACCTTTGAGAAGAAGCACGAGGAGCTCAGGACCGACGACTTGCCCGAGGCACATTACGCAGCATGGCTGGTTCCTGCTGCGGGGCACGGTTCCGTGAGATTGATCCCGCTTGGCCCGGCTCCGAAGATCGAAGCTGCTGTACAAAAAGTCCGCGATACTATGGCCGCTGCTCCCGGTGAAATCGCGCGGCACGGAGAAGCGGAAAGCGAAATCGAAGTTCGGAAGACTCTCCTGGAAGCCTCACGCCTGTTCTTCGAACCGCTAAAGCCGCATCTTGCGGACACATCGCGCCTGTTGATTTGTCCTGATGCTTCTCTCTGGCTGCTACCGTGGGAAACGCTCATCCTGGATGACAAGTATGTTGTCGAGCGATTCAAGATCAGTTACCTGGTGTCGAGTCGAGACCTTCTCGCTCGGAGTTCCACTCCGACGACCGAGGCACCATTGGTCCTTGCAGATCCGAATTTTTTCCTCTCACGATCGCGGATCGCATCGCTCGTCAAAGAACTTGTGGGAGAACCCATTGTCAAAGTTGTCGATGGTCAGCGTCATCGTGGATTGGATGCAAAACAATGGTCGAATCTACCAGGAACAGCCATTGAGGCACAAAAAATCGTGCCTTCGTTGGAGCGTTACGCTGGACAATCGCCACGCGTCTACACGCAAGATCGGGCCTTGGAGGCGATCGTGAAGTCGGTACGGCGTCCTCGCGTCCTCGTGTTGAGTACGCATGGTTTCTTCTTGGAAAACCAACATCTCCAGGTGCCCGCAGCCCGCACTTCGAAACTTGCGCGGGGGGTGTTGCTTCTGCCGTCTACGGAGTTGCCCTTGAAGTTGGGGATTGAGGCGGGCTCCCACATTGAGAATCCACTGCTGCGTTGTGGTCTGGTGTTCGCCGGAGCCAATGGGGCAACGGCACTGCCCGACGATCATGCCGGCCCCGGCGACGACTGCATCCTGACTGGGCTGGAAATCCTTGGCCTGGACTTGCGTGGAACAGAGATGGTGTCGCTCAGTGCTTGTGAGACCTCCGTCGGGCAAGTTCAGAGTGGTGAAGGCGTCGCTGGCCTGCGGCAAGCGTTTCATCTGGCTGGCGCACAGAACGTCCTGGCTTCTGCTTGGAAGATCCCCGACCAAGAGACTGCAACTTTGATGTCTGCCCATTTCCGCAATCTCGCCGATGGAGCCGACCGAGTGGAAGCACTCCGCAACGCGCAGCTGCAGATGATAGACGACCGTCGGCAGCAAGCCAAAGCGGCGCACCCCTATTTCTGGGCCGCTTTTACGGTCTCGGGACGTTCAGAAGACCTACGCTTGGCAGTTAATGAACCTGTCGATAAGGATTTAGCGAGCCCAGACTCTTCGGTCACGACCTCCTCGCATATGGCACACATCGACTTCGCTCGCCGCCAATTCGGCGCACAGCGGACGAGTCAAGCGCTTTCCGCCATGAATCCGACTCAACGTAAGGCGCTCCACGAACATATTGTCTCCGCTCCCGAACGTCCGTTGCTCGGCATCTCGTACTCACTTATTCGAAATTACCCAGACATCGTGTTTCTTGTCCTGTGTCTGCCTCCGTGGAAACTGCGCGATCACTCCGATGGCCGCCAGATTCTGGAAAATCTAGCGAACTTAGACGAAGATAGACGTAACAATCTCCGCGCATATTTGGAATTCAATTGTGACGACGAGCGAAGCGATCTGGCTTACGCGCGTGCTGAAGTCGCATTGGGAGTCAAGGATAATGCGACCGCAATCGATGAGCTAACCACCGCCATTGACCTGCGTGGTATCAATTACAGGGCTCGGAATGGACGAGGACTTGTGTATGCGATTAACGGCGACTTGGATGCCGCACTCAAAGATTATGACTATGTAATTAATTCGTCGATCGGTGCGAAGGCGGACATATTAGCCACGGCCCACATGGGGCGGGCCGGCATACTTATGAAGAAGGGCAAGCATGCTTCAGCCATCACCGAGTACGAATCTGCGATCAAGCTAACTCCGCAGAACGCTCTTGTGCATAACGATTTGGCTTGGGAACTCGCGACCAGTTCAACGGCAGAAGTGAGAGACGGACAAAAGGCAGTGCGGCACGCGACCAAAGCGTGTGAGCTCACAGAGTGGAAATCCTCCTCTTATCTAGACACGTTGGCGGCTGCATATGCAGAGGCAGTGGACTTCAAGAACGCAGTCATCTGGCAGCAGAAGGCATGTGCCGCGCTTGATGAAGCTTCGTCTCCCGCTGAACGCGAAGAGCTCCAAGGGCGACTGAAACTGTACCAGTCCAGCCAACCTTACCGGCAGTGAGTACGACTGGATTTCTCAGCAGCGACCGGGGAGAAACAAATGCCAAAGCCCCCAGCATGCCGTGAGCCGAGGGCTTTGGTTTGCGAGCTGCGAAGAAAATGAACCAGCCGTCTCAGAAGTTGCCGTTCAGGATGTCGTTGATTGACACCCACCGCACTCCGCTGTCGCCTTTCTCTTTTGTGCCGCCGCTGATCTTCCAGCCGCAGCCCTTGCGGGTGCAGGTGATGTAGCCTTCGGTTTCGTCGCTGAGGATGCCGAACCCGCCGTCCTTTTGTTTCAGGGTTACGCCCTCCACGCGCCATGCCGTCTTGACGAACTCATCGACCTTTTTCTTGCCACCGAAGAAGCCGGTCTTTTCGACCTCGCGGTAGAGGTCCACCTTGCGGACGAGGACGTTCACGTCGCGGCCCTTGCATTGATGGCCTTTGCAGGTGGTGCACTGGTAGTCCTTCAGGTACTGCTTCAGTGTCGTTTTCAGTTCGCCCCAAGAATCGAAGTCGAGACCGTCCGAGTACACCCGCTGGCGTTCGAGTTCGGTGTACTCGAAAGGAATGTCGCTGGCGTGGGCTACCGAAGAACCGAGGGCCAGGGCGAAGACACAGGTCAGCAGACGAATCGCGGTCAGGGTCCGAAAGCGGTGCATGGAGATTGGCCTTTCAGCGAGTGGGAGGGCGCATCCTGCTGAAGTTCATGCGGCGTCCTTCCCTGAACGCCACGAATCCGCCGCGAAGTCATTTGAGTGTGACTACGACGGATTCACCGTCGCGGATGTCCGTGGCGACGACCGACCCGTTGGCATACAGCTTGGCCAGTCCGCCGCGGCTCTTCCATGAAAGCACGAACTTGCCCCGGTCATCGCTGTACACGGTTCCCGTGGTGCCACCGAGTGGCCCCGCCGTCAGCCCGGAGATGCGGACACCTGATGCCGATCCCCCGCCGTTCTTGTACTTGACGACACCGGCGATGTCGCCAGCTATCGCGGTCATGGAGATCGTGAGCAGGCAGGATACAGTCAAAGCAAACGTTTTCAGAAACTGAGTCCACATGATGAGCAACTCCTTGAGCCTTGAGAGCGGGAGACGGAAATGTTGGCGAATCTGATTTGTGTGCCAATTCATTGACGACTTCTGACACGCAGTTGCAGATAAAGGAGGCACAGCTTCTTCGCATCTGCGCTGTCGACGTAATCCAGCAATTTCCGGCTATCGCCGATCGATGGCACGTTGCGTAACGACGCGCGCATTTCCGAAAGTTGAGTATCGCTGACTTCGCTGGCACCGAAGGGAGCCTCCAGGCCAATACCGCCGTAGTCTTTGATGGTGACGGACTCAATGTCGCCGTTGTCCTGAGCCAAGAATGCGAACTTGATGTAGTAGGTAAACAATCCGTGCTGCCATTTGAACGTAAACGTTGCCTCGTAGCCTTCATCCAATTTGCGATACCCATCGAAATCGACTCTGTTGAGCCGTGGAGCGTTCGGACACGCGAACTGCAGAATAGAGCGAGATTCCGCTTCGACAACTTTGCGAACAATTCTCACGGCTTCAGGAGTGGCTTCACCCGCTTTCGCCTCATGGCCGAACGCGGCTAGTGCCATTGTCGCCAGAAGAGGAACTGAGGCGTACGCCCGAGCCAAGGAGAGTTTCTTTGCCAAGCGTACGAACATCATGGTTTCCTCGATTCAACTTTGGGTTTGAAAAACAGAACTTGGAAAGATCGGCGTGATCAGTGTAAGGCTTAGCCCGCGTGAGATTCCGGGGCGACACTCAATATCCCCTGAGTGGCTCCATGATCGCAGGAGTACAGAAAGACGATGCTGGAGACGTTTCGAAGAGGAGATGGCAACGTGTGACTCCACCTTTCACCCGGCTTTAGCGTGCCGACGTGGAAGACCTTCTTGACCACGTCCCCGTCATGGAGCAGCACTTCCAGTTCGACGCGTGCATTGGCGTGCGTCTGCTTGTCGTCCGGGTTTTCCAGCACGACCTCCGACACGCAGCGGCCCCAGAACATCGAGCCCGACACGCTGACTCCGCATTTGACCGAGACGGTGTTCACGCCGTTTTTGGCCAGTTCACTGCAACCGGTGACCAGGCAGAGCAACCCCGCACAGAGGATCGCCTGAAAGGATTGTCGCATGGTTCTCACCCCTGGTGTGAAGCGGACAGCACGATCGGCCCAGTGCTTGCGCTTCAGTGATGTTGGTCACGTTCGCACCGGTTAGACGGGACGAGCCAAAAAGAATTAGGGGAAATTCCGCAGCGTCTAATTTGCCGGCGTTTTTCGATCCACCCTCCACGATGAGGTTGGCGGTGCCAGGCGGTTGTTTGTAGGCTCTTGGGAGCTTTTGGTTGCGTGATGACCCGTCAGGGAAATCCAGCCGCGATCCCCTCTTCACCAAGCCTTCTCACAGAAGTGACCAATCATGACGTTTCGCAAAGTCTGGCGAAGACGGTTGTCGCTAGCCTGTGGAAGGTTCCCGACGCTGCCACCGCGCGGCTGATGCAGCAGTTCTACGAAAACCTGTGGGACAAAAAGCTGGGCAAACTCGCCTCCCTGCGTGAAGCCCAGATCTGGATGCTCCGCGATCAGGGCAACCGTGGCTTGGACAAAAGCAACCGTGGCTTGATCGTCGTTGGTGACAACCCGCAGCCCGCCAAACTCGACCATCTCCCGCCCCAATACTGGACCGCCTTCGTCCTCAGCGGCGACTGGCGCTGAGCAAATGTTCCGGCCCTCGGCTTGTTGCAACATACCGAGGGAGGGGTGGTGGACGAAGTCCATAGCTGCCGACACCTCTGTCAGAAATTGACATTCAGGATGTCGTTGATTGATATCTACCGCACGCCGCTGGCGCACCGAGCGATTGTAGCCAGTCAATTCGCGCATCGGCTGGCTGTGGGAACGAGACTGGTTGGAAACGATAGACCAAGCCGTGCCGCCGTCAGCTTGAGTCTCGTCAAAGCACATTGCGCTATCCGCACTTCGTGTGATAAAATGGGAATGTTATTCGATTCCCCTCACCCAACATGACAAGCTCCCATTCTCAGCACGGCTGGGTCGGCAGTGAAAACCGGCTACTCGCTTTCGGACTGGAGCGACTTCCCCCTCAGCCCAAACAGCCAAGATCGACGGAGAATCCTGCGACTCAGCAGAATGATCGCTCGGATACTCCCTCGGGCCATGAAAAGAGCATGCAGGAGAGAAAGGAAGAGAGAGGGCGTCGCGAACGGGCGGACTCGACACGAGACAAGCAATCACTCGGCCAACTCGAAAGGGAGATGGACCAAGTCCGTGCCCCGGAGCGGGAACGAAAGGCCAAATATGAAAAGTGGCTCTCAGAGGTCACCAAGGAGTTTCAGATCGGCGGAGCGAAAGTGGAATTGGGGCAGCCGGAAGAAATGATTCGAACCCCCGCTGACCAGTAAGGAGTCTATGTCAACGGTAAGTATGCGGGGACGCTCTGCGCGGGCTTTGAACGGGGGAAGGCGGTGATTGATCCCCTGAAGTACAATCGAGAATCGCCGCCCGATATCTTTTTTGAAGAGAAGGGCCTGAAGGACCAGATCCGAAGCTGCAAAGAACGAATTCAGGCAGCCGCAGAAAAGTAAGTAACCGTCCACAAAGCCAATATGGCGACCGGCACGATATCATCACTATGCCGGTCGCCGCGTGGGACGAAAGCTCCGTGGAAGTTCGCTCATTTGCTGCACAGCTTTTTGTTCAACTCTTCAATGAACGAATCGAGGTGCTTCAAGTTCTCAATGGGAATCAAATTGTCGTCGTAATAGTTGATTGAGAGAATCTCGAAACATCGGCCAAGCGAGAACTTGAATTTCACAACGGCGTCATACGGGTTCCCCGTAAACGCCCCGTAGTACCACATATTGACTGTCAGATTGATTCGATTATCGGCCGGTCGGCTGAATGTATGCGACTTCATGTACGGTTGCTTGTCGGCAAGGATGCACGATGGACGCAGGAACACCAAGACCGCGGTACCAAGGGCTTCCGCGAGTTCCTTTTCAGCGTCACCTCGTCCCTTGATGTTGGGGTCGCCCAAGTCCGGCCCGTACTTCTTCAAATTCGGGGCAACTTTCTCGGCTTCGGCGTCAATCGCTTCCGCCGGAGTTTTCCCGGTGGCCAGAGTCTCAATTTGAGTGCGTTTATCTGAAGAGACGCTCGATGCCAGAGGGCTCGTCAGTTCCAAGAATTGGCCCGCCAATGCGGCGTCCTTCTTAGAAAGTGTGATGTCTGCGGCCTTGTTGAGCAGCTCGCCGTAACGTGATTTGTCGGCCGGACTCTTCAACTCCAGCGGATAGAACGCGAAGGCGCACTCCACCATTGCCTTCACATCCCCGCTGGCCTTGGCCTGCTTGGCACGCTCCTCAATGGCCGCACGATAGCCGTCTCCATCATCGCCGAGGGCGGATGGCAATTGCCCGGCTCCGCAAAGGCATGCGATAATCCCTGTCAACAGGAAACCAAAAAGCCGCGTTCGAGAATTCATGATCTGTGTCTCTTTTCTGGTTGTGATCCGAACCGAAGCCCCAATCCCGCACTGTCGCGTGAAAAACAGGAGGTTTTTCAAACCCGTGTTAGGCGACCTGCCACCCAGTGTGCCGCCGTTACACAAGCCGTCCCATCGCACAAAGTGATTCAGCGAACGAGCACGGTCTTGCGCCGAGACGCTCGGTAGGGGGGGCACATTGGACCTGTCCCGTTGTGAAACCACAAGGCAGTGAAGCCAGCCCGCAACTCGCCCTCACGAGTTGGACTGCGAGGGATCTGAAGAATTAAGGGACCATTCTGGGGCGACTGCTCCGCTCGCTTCCCCAATCGATTTCGCGCTCGGCTTCGCCGTTCCGAGCGCAGCCGGTTTCGATTCCCCAACACCGGCATCCAGTGACAAGCTGCCAACGTCGCCGAGTACGGCAGGCGTTCTTCCTTAATTCCCAAAACTGCGAACGTCAAAGTAGGGACGGCGAAACAACCCTCGCCGCCTCTGGATTTACAGCAGCATCGCTTTCCGTGACGTGCCGTGTTGGCGGGGCTTGACCATGATCGCGTTAGAAGAAAAAGAAGGCTGCCAGACGTGTCCACAGCCATCCACCGCCGCAATGTCGTCCCGTCAACGTTGAGAGTCTCTCACTTCTTCGCTTTGTCCTTCAGAGATGTACGGATGCCAAACCGATCTTGCAAATTCTGCCGTGTGTATCTGGTGACTTCACTCCCCCACAATCGCAAGGAGACGTTTCCATGACTGCCACCACGCTAACGCCACCGCCTACGGCTGGCACCCAAACCACAATCAACAACTCAGGAAGGGTAGACCTGCCACGACCGGTGCGGATCGCGCCACCCGTATCTCGGCCGAAGCCAACATTCGACTGGGAGCTTTTCTGGACTCGTGTGAAATACTGGCTGTGGACGATTATTTCGAAAACGTTGGTCACCGTCGTTTACCTACCGATCGCCAGCCAGGGATTGCGCTACGTGCTCCCTGATATCGGCCTGCGACTCTACAAATTGCCGGGCCTTGCGTTCCTCCAGGACTTCACTGCGACGTATCGGCTGGATTTGGCTCACCTGTTTACAGCGGTCCCGCTGGCGCTGAGCTGGATCTTCTGGCAACTTAACCTCGAACTCTACATCTGGCCCGATACCTTCGCTGATCGCTTTCGCCGTGCGACACATCTCCACCGTGTGAAAAATGTGATCGCCAGCATGGGGGCCGTGATCATCACGGGGGACGCGATCCTCTTTTGTGCCGCCTTCACACTCGCTCAATGGGGTGCCGCCAGATTCTCGGTGGCCGCCGTCATCGCCACGTTGGTGTACGTGACCGCCTTGGGGGCTGTCACATTCGTTTCGATCTGTCTCAGTGAGTCCATTGAATACCTCAAGACGAAGGAGTAGGCAGATGTCCCAAAGTATCAAGAATCTTGTCGGCCTGTCGTTTCTCACCCTGATCGTTTGCATCCTTGGCTGCGAACGCCGCAACACCGCAGATGTCTCGCCGTTCGAGCAGGAGCCGTGCGATTTTGTGCTGCTCATTGCCGTGGACGGCGACTTCATCAAGGAGAAAACCAAGGCATACGAACTCGTGACGCACGCGATCGACAAATACTTTCACGATCGCATCGGCGGACACGACCAGGTGATCATCTCACAGCTCAGCGGCAACCAACGTCCGCTGCTCTGGCAGGGAACTGCCCACCAATTGCGGCGGGAATTCCCAAGCCAGGAGGCTTTTCGACAGTTTCTGGTCTCTCATTGCGATGCGGGATCGCGGATCAACGACGGTATTGCGGAATCGATCGAGTACGTCATGCGGACAAACAGTATCGCCAACGGGAAGGCCAAGTCCGTCGCTCTCATTTTGAGTGACATGATCGATGATCAGCCCAATTCGGCAGACAACGATTCGCGGCTGATGAACGCGCTGATCAGTTACGGCCGACGCGGCAGTATCGGATTCTACTTCGTTGACCAGGTCCGCATGGCCGACGTCCAGAAAAAGATGGAGCAGGCCGGCTTCCGGTTTAGTTGCCTGGAATGTGACATCCACGGCCATCCTGCACTCCCCAACTTCGAATAGTTTGAACGCCTATGTCCGACATCGAGTTTCCGGGAGCTGTGATCGTGGCCGCACCGTTCCAGCGGCTAGCCCTCGACCTCGCCGCGGGACTTTCCATGTTGGTCACCGTCGTCGTCATGTTGCGTCTGGCATTAACCCATTAACGCTGCGACGAAACGATTGATGCCACGTGAGCAGAGTCATTCACGCGGCGCTACTTGAAACAGGCGGGCGGCTCGCAGCAATTGTTGCGGAGGTGATTCGATGGATGTCACGTGGTTCCTCAACATCGTCGAGGAGGGAGATGTTGTTTCGATATTGATGCTGTTGCTCTGCCTGAGCTTTATCGGGAGCCGGTCCATTCATTCTCGGCCTAATCAGGCGCAATGGAGCGGCCGGATTGGGATGGCAACGTTACTGGCGTACACCGTCTATCGAGGCATCACGATGGGTCCGACCACTCCCGAAGAGTTGTTGTGGATTCTGCTTCGCGGGCTGCTCGCAGCCGGGTTCGTCACGACGGTTTGTTGGATTTTGTTGCCGGTCGTTGTCGGTGTGTGGAGTCGCACTGTTGAGAAAACCCTTCATGCTGCTCGCGCTGCCTCAGTGGCATCACAGAAGCGATTGAGCGAACAGCGAGCCGCCACGCAGCGTCTTCGTGAACTTCAGGCCGCCGCCCGTCAGCAAGAGCGAATTGGTCCCGAATGGGAACGCCAGCAACAGGATGCGGAGGAACGCACCCGCATCGAGCGGGCGACCGCCGAGACGGCGAATCGCAGACGCGAAGAGGCCCGATTGCGAAGTGAACTGTTTTATGAACGCCATGCGAGACAACTCGCCGCGTCGTTTCCACGCGAACGGTTCGAGCAGTTTGTGCAACGCTATTTGAGCGGCGACACCGCACCGGAACTTGTCGAGCAACGGGAAGAACTCTTGAAGGAGATGATCGTCGATTCATTGGGTACCAAGGGGACGAACCCGAAGTTCGCGTCGATTACGGAACTCTCCGCGTTCTATGCGGCCCGCCGTGAGGAAATCGACAACCTGCCGCACAGCGACGAGATCAAAGACGCCTACAGCGTGGAACTCAACAAACAGGAGGATGAATCCCTGCGGAGGTATTTGAAGCCGTGAGTCGAATCGTCGTGGGAACTGATGAACAAAGCGGGGCTGACGTGGGCTTCGATGCGGATCATCTTGCGCGGCATTTGCATCTCGTCGGCTCGACCGGCTCCGGGAAGACAACAGCACTTCTAAAAATCATTCGACAGATTCTGGTCAGTGTCTATGACCCGGCCTGCCTGTTCGTGATCGATCCAATGGGCAACCTGTCGCAAGACCTGCTCCGCTGGATCGCGAACACACGCTACTGCCCCGCGGGAGTTCGACGACGGTTGCTGTATATCGAACCGGCTCGTGAAGACATTGTGCTGCCCTTCAATCCTCTGATCTATGAATCCCCCGCCCACGAGTATTATCAAGTCGAACGCACGATCAGCCTGATCTTGCGGGCGTGGGAGAGTCAGGAGCTTTCGGCCATGCCCAGGCTCCGCAAATGGTGCTTCAATGCGTTTTTAGCAGTGGCCCGCTTGAAATTGCCGATTGCGATATGTCAGTACCTCTTGCAACCCGGCTCTCCCGAGCACAACGCGCTGCTCAATCGGCTCCCGTCCGACATCAAATATGAGTGGCTTGAAATTCTGCAATCGCGAGGCAACGAAGCGATCCGCATTTTGGAGAGTACCCGCAATCGTTTGGACCCGTTCTTTCGCAGCGTGATCCTCAAGCGGATGTTCGGTTCGCGAACGAGCCATTTCGATGTCGAGCGGTTCATCACGGAACGCCGCATCGTGATTCTGAATCTCGCGAGTGCGCGACGGATTCCGCGTCACCTCACGGGAGCGATCGGCGGGCTGGCGCTCAATGAGATTCTGGAAACCGCGATGAGCATGCCACGTGAATTGGTGCGACCCACGTATATCCTGCTCGACGAATTCCAGTCATTTATTGGCCCCGATGTCTATGACGCGATCCCGACCGTCCGACAGCAGGGAATCCGCCTGATCTTGTCCCATCAGAGTTTTTCACAGTTGGAGCAGGGAGAAGTTGATCTCACAGGCTTGATTTGGCAGCCACGCAATCGGCTGGCGTTCGCTTGCGATGCGGAAGACGCGGACATCCTCGCCCACGAGTTGGCTCATCTCACGTTCGATCCGATGACGATCAAGCATCAACTCAAGTCGCATCACCAGCGGATCGCGGGCTATCGCAAGGAGTTGCTGAACACATGGTCAAGTACGGAAGGGAAGGGTCGGAAACGGGAGACGTCTCACGGTAGCAACCGAGCGGACAATCGCAGTGAGACGCGGCAACCGGGTCAGGAGATTTATCCAACCCGTGCGACGGGGCACGGTGAAAGCCGGTCGCGTGGACTCAGCGAAGGGACTTCGGAGACCAGTTCGGAATCGACGGGAACGCACGAGGTCAACGTCCCCATACATGAAGATGTGGAATCGCTCTCGTCCGTCACATTCAAGTCGTTCGAGGAAGAGCGCACAGAATGGGGAAAAGTGATTCGCACTCTGAAAACGGGTCAGGCGATTGGCAAGTTCTACGACGATGCGGAACTCCACCACATCCTCGTCGATGAAGACCCGATCCCCGACTCCCCGAAGTTGCGGGCGGCAGTTCAGGACTTGATTCAGAAGAACTTTGAATCGGATTTGTTTGTGTCGGCCGCGCGGATGGATGAGGAAGCCGAACAGATTCGACTTTCGTTGTTTCACTCGCCGCCCATCGTGCTGCCCGCGGAGACGTTGCCGCAACTCGATTCCACGGGAACTTCGACGCCGCTGTTGCGGGCCGAGAACTGCGGATTGGAGTAGATGCGATGACGGAACTCATTCATGACATCAGCAACGCGGCGATCACCGTGCGCCGCGATGGACTCCATTGTCGCCCGCAGGTCGTCTCGCAAATCGGGCGGCACTCCGACCCCCTTCCAATAGAGTTCGGCATACCGATCTTCGAGCCGCTTGCGTTCGACTGCGGCGAGGTCTGGATTCGACATCAGCAAGTGGAGCCGTTCGATCAAGAACTCATGTCGTTTCATCAGGCTGAGTTGGCATTTGGCGTCGAGACGCGCGGTGTGTTGGTCCCACGGGTCGGTGAGTGTTGTTTCGTCGTCCCGGTGAAAGCGGGCTGCGTGGACGATGATTTTAGACTGTCAGAGGACTTGACTTCACGCAAGCAGTTCGTAAAGTTTGTCGCACTCATTCTCGCCTGCGCGAGTTTGGCCTCTGGTGATGGCCGATGCGGACGACGCTCTTCAGCGTCGCAGCGCGGTTGCCCGGTTGTACTCTCCCGACCTCGGGACTTTTCTGTCGAGTCGCTCTCCCTTTCCGGGCGCACTCGACAATTTTTTTCGCCCGAAAAGTCTCTGCGATGTGAGGTCGATGATGATCACCGAACGTGATCTCGAAGTGGTGCATGTACTCGCCCGCTATTTCGTGCTGAATCGCCAGCAGCTTCAGCGGCTCTGTTTCAGTGATGACGTTGAAGGTCGCGTCACGCGCCGTCGGCTACTGAAGTTGGTGCAGCTTGGCGTCATCCAAAAACAGCCGCTCCAAATGCACGACATGGACGGCGGTTCGCCTTCGTCGGTCTACTACCCGTCGCGGCGCGGCTTGGAAATCCTCGCGGAGGCTCGCGACGACAAGCGTTTTCTGCTCGTTAGTTCGCAGGCTCCGCAGCCGCATCATGTCCGACATTGGCTGGCGGTCAGCGACACGCACATCACGATCGACGAAGCGATCGTTCGTCAGACTGACGTGCAGATCAACGGATGGATCAATGAATGGGATACCGTTTCGACGACCAGTCCGACCACCACATTGACGACCGTTGGCGAACCCGATCAGCGCTACCGATTGCTGACCACGTTGCAGGAGTCGCCGCGACTCTGCTGTGCGCCCGATGCGGCGTTCCTGTTATCGCGGGCTGGACACAAGAAGGTTTACTACTTGGAAGAGGACCGAAACACGTCCGGTGTAGAGCGAGTCGCGGCGAGCAAGACGAAGGGCTACGCGGAACTCGCAGTGCGGCAGTGGCATCGCCGCCATTTCGCGGAGACCACCGTGCCGACATTCACGGTGTTAATGGTCGCGCCCTCGCCGCGTCGCCGTGACCACTTGCGACAGGCCATTCACCACAAGCCCGGTTGGGAACTCTGGCGGTTCGTGTCGGCCACGGAACTGACGCCCGAGTCATTTCTCCATGAGCCGATTCTTTATCGGTGTGACAGTGACCAAGGTGTACCGCTCGCTCAGCCACCCGTATTGTCGCAGCCACACAATCCCCTGCTCACGGTGGAGCGTGCGTCATGACCTTCGCTCGACGAACAACAAACAACAAACAACAAACATCAAACAACACACAGCACCGGGGGGCCAACTTGCCTCGGCCGCAGCCGACGACGAACCGATGGTCAGCCGATGATCGAAGTCCCCCATCGGGCAGTACAACGGTCGGTTCGGCGGGGTTGTCAGGGCCGCAGCCCTGGCCTTTGGTGGTGGAGCGATGAGGGCACCGACCGCCCCTTGGAGGGAACGAGCCGCAGCGAGCAACCGACCCCCACGAACACCAAAGGCCAGGGCTGCCGAGGCCCCGCCGAGTCAGCCCTGGCAACCCGCAAGTTGGGGTGGGCAAACAACCTACAAAACAACCCACAAAACAGGTGGGGTGTACCGGCCCGGACAGGGGGCCGGTACACCCCCGGACACCCCGGCGGACACCCTGTTGGACACGTTTCCGATGGACAGTGGAGACCCCACTCAATGCTCGTTGTGTCCCTCGTCGCCGCTCGCAACGTCTTCGTTCTGCGACTTCAAACCTCTCTCATCGCGAGAGAGTTGAAGCGTTCTGTTCACGGCTGCTGTCAACTCGATTGGCAACGCTCGGCACGACTCACTCGCAGGGGTGTGCGTTCGTGTCGAACAATGTTGGCGAGTACGGCGGCTCGTGAACGGGACGAATAACCTCGTGTTGCGAGACTCCTTCGAGTCCCGCAGCGTTCCAATTTCTTCCCCCCTTTTGTTATGGCAACACCTGCCAAGGAGCCAAGCATGGCTCAAGCTTCGATGAAGCCGGTCAAAGTGTTTCGTTCGCGCGGCGTCTCGGCCAGCGTCTTCGCCAACCATGCGAAGAGCGAAGGTCGCGACATTACGTTCCACAAGGTCAGCCTCCAGCGGACCTATAAGGACGGCGACGAATGGAAGGCCACGACCAGCTTCAGCCGCGATGACCTGCCCGTCGCACGACTCCTCTTGGATCGCGCATGGGAGTTCATCCTGGACGCCGAAGCCTCGCACAGCGCGGACGCTGTTGAGGCGAACTAATTCAGTCTTGGGGAGTCGCCCTGCCGACTCCCCGACGCCGGGTCGAGATCGCGCCAGTGTCGTCCAAGGCCGGATGACCAAGCCGAACCACCGACGGAACATGATTTGATGGACGACGAGTTGAAACACTCGGTCCTCAAATCCCCTCTTTCGTGAAGCGCCCCCTTTCCGGCGCTTCACGAATCTTTTTTCTCGCGCTCTGTGCTTTGTCATCCCGTGCATCGGCGCAGAGGTCATCGTGCGAACAGCGTGTTCGCCGCGAGAGACCACGAAACTCCATCAGGAAAGGCTCTTCTCATGCAAGTCACTCTCACCCAATGGCACCCGGATGCAACCTGCGTCTGGTGCGAACGCTCGGCCGAATGCGCGACCGTCAACTTCCAAGACGGCTTCGTGCAAGACTCGCCCCTCTGTTGGAAATGCCTCGCGAAAGCCGTGAAGGTTCGCAGCCAACAGGAAGCGAAACCGACCGCGAAGTCGGCCGTTCCGCGCACGACATAGATTGTCGTGCGAATACGGTTTCACCTACAGCGTCGTCGAGGACTCTGTTCTTCGCCCCATCGGCTGATCGTCGTCGAGCCGGTTCCGAACTGTGCCAATGCCCGTCACTGATGCCTCTGACCGATGACTGTCATCGTGTTATCAGTCCGCCGTGCCGCTCTCTCCCGGCGCGGCCCTTTCGTCCACCACCAATACAACGACCAACCATCCTTCGGAGAGAGCCATGAACGACCTGTTAGAACCCGCTTCATTCTCACTGCTACTCACCCGCCTCGAACGAATCGAAGACTCACTCCGTGTCCTCATGCAGCAAAAGATTGTCCAGAAGTCCTACTCGACAGCCGATGCTGCCCGCATCCTGGGCAAAGCCGAATTCACCGTCCGAGAATGGTGCCGCCTCGGCCGCGTCCGAGCCACAAAACGAGCGACCGGACGCGGCCACTCGCTGGAGTGGATGATCCCCCACGAGGAACTCGACCGAATCAAATGCGAGGGCTTGCTACCCACCAAACACGGACTGTAACGCCGCCCGTTGCACAGTCGGAAAGAGATGTCGATACCGCTTCCGCATCTCTTCCGTCTGATGCCCTGTCCAAGCGTCAATCATCCGCTGGTCAATCCCCCGGCTGGCACAGATGGAAATGAACGAATGTCGGAAGACATGCCAACCCGGAATGCACTCCCACTTCGTTCCTTTGAGCGTCCAATTCAAGTGGTACGTCGCGTCGTCCGCATCAAGAAGCTCAGTTCCATTCGTGAATGACTGACGGTGCGTCCTGTCCGAAAGCCATGATGCCATCTCGTCCTTCAACTGACTTGATAGTGGCACCGCCCGTGTCGTCGTCCGTCCGCGAACTCGCTTCTTCTCATGGAGCAGAACAAAGCCGCCCTCCATGTCAAAATCTTCGGCGAGCGAACGAGCAATTTCACTTCGTCTCGCCCCGGTGTGAGCCGCCAGCAACACCATCGGGTAGACGAACCCGTAACGAGCAGACTCGCGAACCATCCGCAGCACGTCTTCAATTTCATCCGCCGAAAGATACAGGCATTCCCACAATTCGGCTTGCTCGATGTCCGTCAAATCCCCTTTCGCGATCTGCCGCTCGATCTCACTTCTCGTTTGAAACCGAGGCTTCTCTGTCGTCTTCTGAAAGCTCAGTCCCTTGCTTGGAAATACACCGCGAACATTTCCAGAACGCACTCCCCAATTCCACGCACCGCTCCACGAAGCAAGTTCCTTCTTCACCGTGACAGAACTGATGAGCCGTCCCCGCTTTCCCTCCTCCTGACTGCGAACATCGACGTAATTTTGCAGGTCACCAAACGTCAGCCGGTCGGCCCGAAGTTTGGACCCCACGATTCGCACGATGTGTTTGAGATGCAGCTTGATCGTGTCGATCGTGTTCGACTCCAACGAGCCAACCTTCAAACTGCTTTCATAGCTGGCGAGCAACTCACGCAGCGTCATCGCCTGAACCACAACCGGTCGATCGACCTTGCCATCCGACACGACGAACGTCGCCAAGTCAGCCCCATCTGGAATCGCCACGTCACCATCGTCGATCAACTTCAACCGCCGCTCCACGCGAGCCACCACCACATCAGCCTCACGCTGACGGGTCGTCTTCAACGACCGCTTGAACTTCCGCTCCCCCAGTCGAAAGCAAACATGAAAACATTCGCCTCGTTTTTCGAGCCATGCCATCGGGTGTTCCTCCTGCGAAATTGTCGTAGAAACGGCAATCGACGCAGTTGCCACGCAAACCCGATATCCGCCCCCATTCTGCCCCCAAGCAACATTGGGAAACAAAAAAGGACTCGGAGCGATACACTCCAAGTCCTTCACCAACCAACCCTTTGCACCACGCCCCGCGAAGTGCAAGAATGGTGTCCCATCAGGTTTGTAACCTGCCTGCGGGGAGATCAGCCACCGAGTCACGAACACTTGCCCCGATCCGAGAACGCCACCGTGCGCCGTCACGCGGTGTGCGACGCCGCAGCCTCGTTCGCCGTGTTGAGAACACAGCGTGCGAGTTGTTCGACCGTGCGCGCCGTGGCACCGCGATGTTGTCCGACAAACTCGCGGGCTAGGTCGCCCATGCGATGAGCCTTGATCGGATCGAGCAAAAGCTCTCGCACGGCGCTCGTCAGTTCAGTCGGTCCCGCCACGACTCGGGCGGCATGTTGTGACAGCAGCGCGTCGGTGATGTCTTGGAAGTTCCACGTGTTCGGCCCGAATAGAACTGCCGCACCATAGCCCGCCGGTTCGAGCATGTTCTGTCCGCCGCGATTTGTCAGGCTACCACCAACGAACGCGATGTCGGCCAGTCCCCAACACGCCCCCAGTTCACCGAGGGTATCG
>JAYVOX010000304.1:0-1861 GCA_043757695.1 Schlesneria sp. | reverse complement strand
CAAGCTTCAGCTTGGGAACGCGGACAAACGGACGGGCAAGGTGCCCATCCTACGGTCATGCGATCACGCGAACTTCCCGGCGATGACCTTGTCCAACTCTTCCTTCAGTCGCGGCAGGATGGCGTCGTAGGGGAAGGCTCCCAGTTCGACAGGCCCCTTCTTGAGATTGACGAAGTTTGGCCCGCACCACAGACCGAGATCGGCGTCGTCGGTTTCGCCGGGGCCGTTCACGCGACAACCCATCACGGCGATCGTGACGGCGTGATCCTTCGCGTAAGCCGTCATCTCCTTCACCTGCTGGGCGAGGTCGATGAACGCCTCGTTCTCGACGCGCGAGCAACTCGGGCAACTGATGATGTTCAGCGTCGGCAGACCGTAGTCCACGAACGATCTCACGCGACCGGCGACGATGTCGGCGAGAATTTTTCGTCCGGCGTCAATCTCTTCCGACTTGCGCGAGTTCGGCACCGTCAGTGAGACCCGGATCGTGTCTCCAATCCCCTGCGAGATCAGTTGTTCAAACGCCATCCGCGTCTTGATGACTCCGTCGGGCGGCATTCCCGCTTCGGTCACACCGAGATGCAGCGGCACGTCGGGCCGTTTCTCGGCGAAGCGTTTGTTGCCCTCGATCACCTTCTGCGGGTCCGAGTCCTTCAACGAGACGCAGTACCGCATGAAGCCGAGTGAATCGAGGAAGTCGCAGTGTTCCCAGGCGCTCTCCAGCATTGGCGTGATTGAATCGGCGGGGTCGTACTTTTCCTTCTTGGCTGGATCGACAGAGCCACAGTTCACGCCGACTCGCATCGCACAGTCATGGTCACGGGCGACGTTGGCGAGGTACTTCACCTTCTCCTGCCACGGCTTCTCGCGCTCGTGGTGGTAGAGGTGTCCGGGGTTGTACCGCAGCTTGTCGACATGCGGCGCGACGACCTCGGCCAGCCGATAGTTCTCTTGCAGATCGACGACCAAGTTCGCCTTGGTCTGCTTCCGGATTTCGACCAGCGCGGCGGCGTCCTTGGTGCTGTCCACGGCCACGCGGACGACATCGGCTCCCGCACGGTACAGGTCTTCAATTTGAGCGACCGTTGCGTCGATGTCCTGCGTGTGAGTTGCCGTCATGCTCTGCACGGCGATCGGATTTCCCGCCCCGATCGTGGTCGAGCCAATCTTCACCGCACGAGTCGGATTGCGCCGAAGTTCCACAGTTTCCTCCCTGACAAGAGCAGCCCGCAGGCCGCAAACAGACACCGGTTCCGTCCGGATTGTAGAACGCCCCTCAAAAGGCCCTTCGCGGACGGGCGGCATTGTCGAAAGGAGCCTGTCGTTTGGCAAGGTAGCCCTGTCGTTCCGCGACAGGAAGCGCGTCGCGGAGTGATTGGTCGATGACGAATCGGCCACATCCGCAGTCCAACGTCTCATTGACGCTCGCGCTACCTGTCGCGGAGCGACAGGGCTACCAAAAAAGAACGACGGCAACTTGGGATACCGTGCCAATGTGTCACCTCCCGCAGGATCGTTGCGACCCGAACAGATGTTCGGCGCGATTGCGATGTTTCCTTTTTGCATCCTGCCGAACGTGACCTAGGTTGAGATGGAGAAGCTGGACTATGCCGGATGTTGGCAGGTTTGGCTTCGTCAATCGTTGCTCACCCCGATCAACGATCCGTCCGATGACGACCCCCAGTTCGGAGTTCACACCACAATGGCCGCCCCCAGTTCAGCTCCTCCTCGTGGACGTGGTCCCTCGACCGAATTGGACTTTGAAAGTCTGAAGCGACTCATTCACGGCAAGTTGGTCGAGAAGCTCGATCTCTCACGCCTAGGCGACATGCAGGGCGACACGCTGCGTCGTGAGATTCGC
>JAYVOX010000303.1:0-6791 GCA_043757695.1 Schlesneria sp. | reverse complement strand
GGCGAGCGGCAAGAACAGATTGACCCGTAGGATGGACGCCTCGTCCGTCCGAGTCGCCGCTGGTAGTGACGGACGGACGAGGCGTCCATCCTACGACTGGGTATGCCAACACATGCCGCTCGCCCAAGCGGGACGACAGGATGCCAAGCACTTGAAAATTCGGTGCTTGGTCTTGAAGGCTTGGCTCACCGAACAGGTGGCACGACCGCGAGATCTCTTTCGCGCCGTGGAGCGCATCGCAGCGTGTACAGCCAGTCCCGATGGACTCCACGCTTTCGCCAACGGCATCGACATCTGAAACGTCCCACCGTGGGATGTCCTGAAGTCGCGATCCGAGTACGACGAGTTTTTCCAAAAACAATGCCCCCAATTGTTTGAACGCATCACCACCAAACGAACAAGGCATCTCGATTATCTGCGCGACGAGACTGGCACGGCGAGTTGAGTCGTCCGTGATCCAGAGTCACGAGAGATTACTGTCGCCTTTCTTTCGTCGGCTGGAGTGAAGCGGAACTCATTCGTCGCTAGATTGTCTCCCTGTCGAAGAGGCTCGTTCGCCAAAATCAATTCCACAGGAGAGACTTCATGCCGCGCTCGGTGATTTGGCTGGTTGTCGTTTTTTTGGTTTCACACTCGTTGCGACTGGGGTTCGCGCAGGAGACGCCCGTCAAGTGGGAGCGGATCCAGTTTGAAGACGCCTTCCGCGCCGAGGGCGTGGCCGTCGGAGACTTCAATCAGGACGGACGGCTCGACATCACCAATGGTGAGGCGTGGTATGAGGCTCCCGCCGACGCGAATCTCTACAACACCGGCAACTGGACGATGAAGCCGCTGCGGGCGGAAGGGATTCGCCGCTACATCGCCGACGGCGCTTACAGCAACAACTTCGCGCTGTGGACGCACGACATCAGCGGCGACGGCTGGCAGGACATCATCGTGATCGGCTTCCCCGGCGTGCCGTGTCATTGGTTCGAGAACCCCCAGAACAAACCCGGCCCGTGGAACCAGTACGAAATCTGGCACAGCGCGGCGGGTGAGTCGCCTCAGTTCCTCGACGTGACCGGCGACGGCAAGCCCGAACTGGTCATGACCTCCGAAACCGAACAGATGATGGGCTACCTCGAAATCCCCACGCCCGAGATGGCGAAGAAGAAGTGGGACTATCGGCAGGTCAGCGGTGAGAAACTCGGCCCGCTCGCTCATCGTTATTACCACGGCCTCGGTGTGGGAGACCTCAACCGTGACGGCAAGCAAGACATCCTCATCCCCGCCGGTTGGTGGGAGCAGCCTGCGAAGCTCGAAGGTCCGTGGGCGTTTCACAACCACACGCTCAGTGCCAACGGTGAAGGTGGCTCACACGCCGCAGCCGACATGCACGCGGATGATCTCGATGGCGACGGCGACAACGACATCCTCATGAGTTCCGCACACGCACACGGCGTCTGGTGGTTCGAGAACAAAGGCGAAGGGAAGTTCGAGCAACACGAGATCGACAAGAGCTTCTCGCAGACTCACGCTCTGCACTACCAGGACATCAACGGCGACGGTCAGAAGGACTTGATCACCGGCAAGCGGTTCTATGCTCACGGCTCCAAGGGCGATCCCGATGCGCTGGGTGAAGTCGTGATGTGCTGGTACGAAGTGAAGAAAGGCGAGAAAGCCGCACCGACCTTCACCAAGCACAAGATCGACGCCGGAACCGACACGGGCATCGGTACGCAGTTCTTCGTCGGCGACATCAACGGCGACAAACTGCCGGACATCGTCCTGTCGAACAAGAAAGGGACGAACGTCCTCGTCCAGAAGCGGTGACGTTCCCGCCAGATCGCCCTAGGTGTCTGTCCGGAAAGTCGAAGGCCATACCTTCCGTAGGGTGGGCACTGCCCACCATCAACGACCGATTGTGGTGGGCTACGGGTATCCGGACAGACACCTAGTTGGGCGCGGGTCACGTGAACCGCGCCCAACTAGTGATTGATGTGCCGTTTCTAAGACCACTGCCCGCTTTACTCATCCCCGTTTGAAGGCGGCGGGAGAGTTCACGCTCAGTTCCAATTTCTCGTCAAGTCGCTCGCGCGGCCTGCGAGCCGTCCGACAAAAAGCGAGCAAGTCAACCAGACATCGCGAGCGCGTCATGCGACGATGATTCTGCAATGTCAGTGTGCTTGATCCCGGTCTGTGTTGCCGAAAGGAGTTTGCAAGATGTCCGCTATCACCACGCCAACCGTTCTGGAGGGACTGGCATCCAGTTCACCGGTCTCCGATTCAATGGCGGCTTTGACGGAGCATTCCTGGTCGCCACAGCCGGAACCAGCGCGGTTCGTACAAGCATTCCTCGACGATTGTCTGCAACGTTGCTCGTTCGCGGCGAACCTCGCGCGGCGGATGCTTGAAGAGTCGGGAACGCGACTGTTCGATTGGCTCGACCATTTGGGAGTGGCCGCTGACGACGATGTCGTTCGCGAGTTGAGCCGCGTTGGTTACGTGAAGTCGGCTCAGGAAGCGGGAGCCACAGCGGCGATGGTTGTGCCGCCGGGGCAGGTCGGTGCAGCGGGCGTTTGCTCGGATCGACACGGCCATGCGGTCGATGAAGTGGTGCAGGAACTGCTGGCGACAAATGACGCTGGAGCAGCGGCGCACGGCAACTCAGGGCCATCACAGGCAGAGTCATCTAGCGGTGTCTGGGAACACCCGCTGGGGTTGTTTCCGCGCGTACGGTGTCACGCCGTGACACTCATGACCGGCAGGCAACTGGCAATCAAGGTCGAGTCGGTCGTCGATTTTTTGGCGGCTCACGAACTGACACAGATCCAAATCGAAGGCGCTCCGAGCGCGTCACTGCGACGCGCGCGGATCGAGTGTGAAAACGGCGTCGAACTCTGGGTGGTCGAGCGGCATGGGTCGCTGGCCTTCGAGTCGGCTGCGTGCGAAGACGTTCGGTTGCGTGAGATCGCTTGCCACACAGAGGCGTTCCGGCTGCGACAACGCGAGTTCGATCACGATGCCGACGGGTTCGATCACGCGACGCAGCTTGTCGATGCCGCGATCACGGACTTGGGACGAGACCGAGCGTGCGAGTTGTTCTTCGCCGCCGAGCGCGAGTATTGGCTGCGTCGCAATCGGGCGGGACGAGTGCAAAAGGCGAGGCAGGACACGCTCGGTCTCGGTTGGGCCAATCACGATCACCATACGTACCGGTCCAGTCGCGCGGGCTTCGCGCCGTTGATCGCGTTCTTGGAGCGACTCGGGTTTATCTGTCGCGAGCGGTTCTATGCGGGACGCGATGCCGGTTGGGGGGCACAGGTCATCGAGCATCCGGTCACGGGGATCATCATCTTCGCCGACGTGGACATGTCCCCCGAAGAGCTGTCGCAAGACTTCTCTCATGAACCGCTGCCGCCGCGCGATCAACTAGGCACCGTCGGTCTGTGGTGCGGTCTGCATGGCGAAGCGTTCTTGCAAGCGGGACTGCATCATCTCGAATGCCAGTTCGATTTCAGTGCAACCCGCGATCAACTCCAGTTGGCCGGGATCGACACGATGCCGCCATTCACCGACTACCCCTATCTGCGACAAGCCTTCACGCGCGGCGAACATTGGCCGGTGCAGCCTTCACGCATCGAACGACTCCGCGCGGCGAGCCTCATCACCGATGAACAGGCTCAACAATTCTTGACCAACGGAGCATTGGGGTCTCACTTGGAGATCCTCCAACGCAACGACGGCTACAAGGGCTTCAATCAAAAGGGCATCAGCGAAATCATCGCCGCGACCGATCCCCGCCGAGTGTGACAAGAACAGTAAGCCGGCTCCGTTGGTGAGGCCGTCGTTTGCTGCTCTCGTTCCCAAGCTCCCGCTTGGGAACGAACTCCCGCCAAGCTCCTGCTTGGCGAGAGAGAAGTGACAACCGAACCTTTGGCTCGCCCCGACTCGCCTCCCGATGTCTATTCGCTCACGCTGGAGGATGGGGAACTGACGCGCTGGACGTTCAGTGAAGTGGGCGGTCTCAACCCGGCATCGTTCCTCGCGCCGAGTCGCATCCAGTTCAAGTCGTTCGATGACCGAATGATCCCGGCCTATTACTTCCGCCCGCGCGTCGCCCCTCGTTCGTCATCTTCCCTCCCTCCCCTCGGCGGGGAGGGTCGGGGAGGGGGGAGCGATGTGCGAAAAAACGCTCGACTGGAATCGGCCCCCCTCCCTAACCCTCCCCGCCGAGGGGAGGGAACAAAGTCGGATCGATTCCCTGTCTTCATCAGCATCCACGGCGGCCCCGAGTCACAGTACCAGCCGTTCTTCTCGCCGATCATTCAGTACCACTTGAACGAACTGGGGATCGCCGTGATCTGCCCGAACGTGCGCGGGTCGAGCGGCTACGGCAAGACGTATCTCGCGCTCGACAACGCCGAGAAACGCGAAGACAGCGTGAAGGACATCGGCGCGTTGCTCGATTGGATCGCCCAGCAACCGGAGTTGGACTCGTCGCGAGTCGTCGTCTCGGGCGGATCGTATGGCGGCTACATGGTCCTCGCGTCGCTGACTCATTTCGGCGACCGGATCAAAGCAGGGATCGACATCGTCGGGATCGCCAACTTCGTGACGTTCCTCGAACGAACGGCTCCGTACCGCGTTGATCTCCGTCGCGCCGAGTACGGTGACGAACGCGATCCCGCGATGAAGGCAACCTTCGATCGCATCAGTCCGCTGAACAATGCCGAGAAGATTCGATCGGCCCTGATGGTCGTTCACGGTCGCAACGATCCGCGCGTCCCGTTCTTCGAGGCCGAGCAGATCGCCGCGAAAGTGCGCGCCAGCGGCAAGCCCGTCTGGACTCTGTTCGCCAACAACGAAGGTCACGGCTTCGCGAAGAAGGACAACAGCGACTATCAACGCGCTGTCGAAGTCTTGTTTCTGAAGCGGCATCTCGGGATCAGGTGAATGGCCTGAGTTCACCACATCAACCCGCAGCGTGAGCGAGTGATTCCAGTTGTTTGCGCGGTGCCGGACTCCCTCGCTGACGCTGCGGGTTACTAAAGTGAGTGCCATTGAGCGGTGCCGTGTCCGTGCGGGAAGCGGCACTCTCAAGATTGCCTCAAGCCTTACGGCTGATGTTGCCGATGGAGTGCGGTTGCTCTGCTCTGCACGTCCTTCTGGTTTCCGGGGCTTCGATCATGCCGCCACGCAAACGTCCGACCGGTGCGATCGCTGTCGAGGTGGTTCGACCCGCCGATCCGGCGTTGCATCTCCCCAATTTCATCAACTACCTGCGTGCCGAATGCGGGCTGAGCGACAACACGGTCCTCGCCTACGGGCGCGACCTGACGCAGTTCAACGAGTGGTTTCGGACGCACGGCCCCGCGCGGTTGCAACAAGTCGATCTGCCGCTGTTTTCGGACTACTTGGGATATCTCAACGAGCAGGACTATGCCGCGACATCTGTCGCTCGGCACTTGGTCTCAATTAAGATGCTCTTCCGATACTTGGTGCTGGAGGGCGTGCTGCCCGAAAGCATCGTCGAATTAGTGAACTCTCCGAAGCTGTGGCAACACCTGCCGAAAGTCCTCAGCCCCGACAACGTGGACCGTTTGCTGGCTGCGCCGACACGAACCGATCGCTACCCATTGCGCGATCGGGCGCTGCTGTGTCTGCTCTACGCGACAGGCTGCCGCGCGTCCGAAGTCTGCACGATCACGCTGCGAGACATTCATCTCGAAGAGAGTTACTGCCGCTGCGTCGGCAAGGGGAACAAGGAGCGAATGGTCTCGCTGAACCCGGTGGCTCGGGCGGCGGTCGAAGCCTATTTGCAACACGAACGTCCGAAGCTGACTCTCGCCAACGAGCAGAGTTCGCCGCTGTTGATCTCGCGCGGCGGCAAGGCGCTCTCGCGCATCACGGTCTGGAAGCTCGTGAAACGCTACGCCGGTCGGATCGGAGCGAGTCGCACGATCAGCCCGCACACGCTGCGTCACAGTTTCGCGACGCACATGCTGGCGGGCGGAGCGGAGATTCGTGCCCTCCAGGAATTGCTCGGCCACGCCAGCATTCGCACGACTCAAATCTACACGCACGTGGAGCATAGTCGCCTGAAGTCGATCCACGAAAAGTGCCATCCGCGCGGGTGAGGACTGGCGCATCAATCAGTGGCCGAGGTAGCCGAACTCGTGAGAGTTCGGACTGAAGTCTCACGACTTCAGCGACCCCAGTGATTGATGCGATGATCCTAAGCCGATGCTGGCCGCTCGTACGACTCGCTCGCGATGTCGTGTTGTTTGGCTCGTGTTTCTTCCGTGGCGCAGCTCAAGACGACGAGCTGTTGGGAAATGGAACGTTGGTCCTCCTGCAGCCCGCTTCATCCGTGCTCCGGCTTGGCATCCGTGCGGTCTCTTTTCTGAGCCTCGCCCTGAGTGAATCGCACGGATGGCAGGGCCGGAGCACGGATGAAGATAGAGTCCGAGATGAGCGTGCAATGCTCCCGCCGATGAAACCGTTAGAACGCAATTTCTCGAAACAACCAGAATAGTTTGTGTAGCCGGACTTCCCCGGCCGATGAATACAGGGAGCGGGGACGCGGCGCGCCTCGCCGGTGGAGCGTTTGTTTCACCTAGCGAACGGTGGCGGGCGAGTCGGGGGACAGCATCACCCGAGTCGTCTACCGGCAGAAACATGACGTGGACCGAAGCCATTCTCGGTTCACATTGTGGTCGGGTGCCCCGTCCCAACGGATTCGGAGACGGTCAGCGAGGAATCGAAGGAGAACATTCCATGCGTAAGTACGGGAAGTGGGTGTTGACGCT
>JAYVOX010000302.1:0-6802 GCA_043757695.1 Schlesneria sp. | reverse complement strand
CCTCGGCCAGACGCAGCAGCGCGTCATCGACAAAGCCGCTGTTCGGGAACTCGCTCTGCAACCGTTCGCACATCGCGGCGGAGAGTTCCAGTTTGTCCATCGCGAAGTAGATGTTCCACAACTGCACATAGAGCTGTTCGAGCAGACTGCCCCTCAATCGACGGGCATCATCGGCGACCTCTTCGCAGACGGCGAGGGCCTGCGCGTACTTCTCGGCGGCTTTCGCGTGCAGACCAAACTCCTTGTAACGGTTGGCGATTTGAGTGAGCGCGTCGGCCGTGCGCAGTTGAGTCTGAATCCTCAACTCCTGATCGGAGATCTCGGCCTTCGTCACTCGGACGCCGCCGATGTTTCCTTCGAGACAGCGGGCGACCGCCTGAACCTGCCGCGTTCCCTCCTTGCTGTGAATCTCATCGAGATACACCAGTCGCACCTCATCGGACGGCAGCGCCTGAAGAATGTCGTCGTTCGGAATGATCGTGTCCGCCTTCACGAGCGAGACCGTCGCTTGAAAGACTCCCGAATGAACCGACTTGTCATCGACGGTCACGTTTGCAGAATCCGGACTGGCGGCAGCGGCTGCCAACTTCGCCGTCGCGGAGTCACCGGCCACCGGTGCTTGATCGGGAGACGACTTGGTGACGGCCGGTCGATCGGATGCGATGGCTTGAGGCTTAGTTTCCGTCAGCGCGACTTTGACGGAATCGACCAGCTTCCACCGATCGATCTCGGGGACGACGATGGCAGGCGCAGCGTCGCCAGGCTTCTTCACTGCGGCGGGCGGTTCGGCCGCAGCAGGCAGCTTGGTGCGCGCAATGGCCTCCGCTTCGAGTTCCTCATCCGTCTTGAGGCGATACAACTGAACCGCCGCCGCGATGCGATCGGCATTGGCAGAGACATCTCCATCGGCATCAATGATCCGCAGGTTGACTCCCTTGCCGAGCACCGCACCGTTGACCGTTTCCGAGAACGCCCCATCGGTGATCGAGGCCATCGCCGTACCGACGACCGTCACTTCCTTCAAAACGCTCGCATTCAGCTTCTTGTCCGCCGTGTGTTCATCGGTGTACTTGACCTGCACCTTGTCGCCGCCGTGAATCTCCAACGTGCCGTTGTTGGGAGCGGGATTGCCCAGACGAGTCGGCACCGATCCGACCACGAGTCGGACGTTGCGACCGACGGGAAAACAATCGACTGTTTCCTCATCGCCACTCGTCGCCTTGCACGTCACCTTGACCGCCTGGTTTGGCTCCAGGACGGCGAGGTCCGCGTCCTCGATCCGCACGAACAGTCGCTTGCCAGCTTCCAACTTTTCCGCCTTGCCAACTTCGCCGGAGAATGTCGTCCCGACCTTCTCCAGCGCCTGGATCGCGCGGCTGTAATGACCGAGTTGAAAGTGACCGAGACCGATGTAGTAGTACGCCTCATTGACCTGCGGACTGACCGGAAACTTCTCGATGACATCCCGCATCACCTGAAACGACTTGCCAAAGTTGCGGGCGTGATAGAAACAGACCCCCAGCTTCAACGTCGCTTCGGCGCGTTGCTCCTCACTGGAGTTCTCTTCGACGGCGGCGGCTTCAAAGTGAACTCGCGCCCGATCGTAAACCCGCTCGCGATCGAGAAAATAATTACCGAGCTTCAAATGGGCGTCGAACCGGAGCCGGCTGCGCGGATAGCGCTCGATGACCGACTTCCAGATCTCAACGGCCTTGGTCGCCTCGTTGGCATCGAGTCGCGCGTCGCCCGCTTCGAGCAATTTCTTCGCTGCGCGGTCTTCCACGATCGACCCTCGCACCGCACCGGATTCGGGTTCTGTCGGGGCTGCGGGAGCCTGAGCCAAGAGTGGAGTGGTCGCCAAAAGAACAAAGAAGCCCGCAACAGCATGACGCATCACAAACCGCCCCCCATCCACGTAAAAGGCCCCCGGATTTCCGATCGGGGCTACAACAAAGTCAGCAAGCTAAAGTCGGCGGAGAGGCTCTTGCAACCCCGTTCCCATCAATTGTTCGAGCGAGGTTGAAGACATCGCGGCATCCCCGCACGAGTCGCACCATTGTCGCGACCGACGGGGATCAACGAACCTCGCCGATTTGCAGGGCTCCAAAAAAACAACTGTGAGTGACCGGTTGGGCACTCACAGTTGTTCTGCATTCGTTTGCAGCTCGTCCGAGCGCCGGCCAATTGTCTGATCAGCCGAACAGTCCCGTGATCGGAGTCCCCTGATCGACCAGTTTCATCGGACGCGCCAGCGGCGTCATGACATCCTTGTTGGGGTTGATTCCCAGGGCATGACAGATCGTGGCGTGAATGTCCTGAACCTTCACGGGCTGATCCTTCGCATCGGCACCATCCTCGTCGGACGAACCGTAAACCGTACCGCCCTTGATGCCGCCACCCGCGAGGAAGCAACTGAAGACCGAGGCCCAGTGGTCGCGACCGGCATCCTTGTTGATGCGCGGTGTCCGACCGAACTCGCTCAGCATGATCACCAGCGTCTTCTTGAGCATCCCCGTTTCCGCGAGGTCACTGATGAGCGAGGCCAGCGCGGGGTCCATGATCTCACCGTGATCGCGCATGGCCGGGAAGTTGGCCATGTGCGTGTCGAATCCGCCGCGGTTGACCTGCACGAAACGAACGCCCTTCTCCACGAGCCGCTTCGCCAGCAAGGCACCACGACCGAACGGAGTCTTGCCGTAGCGTTCGAGTGTCTTGGGCGACACCTTGCCAAACTCAAAGGCTTCCAATGCGGGACTGCGCATCAGTGTCACGGCTTCCTCAATGGAGGTCTCCGTCGCACGCAGACGAGGGTCGGTGCTGTTGCCCGTGAAGCGCTGGTTGTACTTGGCCAGCGTTTCGAGACGCTTGTTTCCACGGACCTCGGCGATCCCTTCGGGGAAGGCCAGGTACGGATCCTTGTCGCCCGGATTGGAGACGTAATAGGCTTCGCACTTCTGCCCGAGATACCCGGCGCGGGGAGCCTGTCCGCTGATGCTGATGTAGGCCGGCAACTCACCGAGATTGGGCAGTTCGTGAGTGACCACCGAACCCATGCCCGGATAGACGAGGTTCGGGAACGGCAGGTAGCTGGTCTGAACGTGATGCGTCGCCCGCCCGTGATCGCCCTGAGTTCCCGCGATCGACCGGATCAAAGCACAGTGGTGCATCTGGTCGGCCAGTCCCGGAAAGATCTCCGAGATTTCAATCCCCGGAACACTCGTCTTGATCGGGCTGAGGTCACCACCGGTCGGCCGACCCGGCTTCGGATCCCACGTGTCGATGTGCGACATCCCGCCACCGTTCCAAAACAGGATCACATGCTCGGCCTGAGCCTCATGATCCTTGCCCGATGCGGCCAGCAGGCCCTTCACACTCATGCCCAGCAGTGTCGCACTGCTGGCACCCATGAACGCACGACGAGAAAGATGGTAGTCGCGGCAACCGGTCGGCATGGAAAGACTCCCTTTCAGTGGAACAGTTCGAGGCATTCGGTTCAGGTTTGAGGCCGGGGTTCGCATGAGTCCCCTCACGGAGAAGGAACTCATCGCCCTTGGAAACTAAGGCAGGAAACGGAATTCATTGCAGTTCATCAGAACCCAGCGGAAGTCCGCCATCCCATCCATGGTGCTGGCCCCTTCGGCGATGATGGCCTTGGCGTCGGTCAGCTCTTCGGCAGTGGGATTGCGGGTCAGGATTTCGCGATACGCGAGTCGAACGGCCTCATCGAGATTGGCCGACTTCCCTTGCATCAGCGGATAGATCGGTTCGAGATCACCGACTCGGGCCGCTTCGTGGCTGAGTCGGCCATTGAGCATCATCAGAGCCTGCCGCATGGAGGCACTGTCGTCCCGCAGATCGCCCAAGTCCGAACGATTCGGCTGGCCGAACACGCGCAAGAAGTGCCCCTCGGGTGCGGGAGACTGCATTCTCAGCGACGAGTTGAAGACGGGATTGTCATCCACCACGCGAGTGACCACTTTTTCTTCGTATTCGGCCGAGTTCCGCATCATCCTTTGCTGCATCATCCGCTGGGCTTCAAGTTCCTCTTTCGACATCGCCTTCATCTCATCTAGCGCGACTTCTTCATCATCGCCTTGCTCTTTCAGGAGCGAGGTGAAGTCGAGTTCAATCGCCGCCTCCAACGCATAACCACCACGACTTTCTCCGGCCGTAGCGTCGCCGCGTGACATGGCCGTCATGGCACCGCCCTTTTGCGGAGCGAGGTTGTTCGGTTTGCTCACGTCACCGGGCTTGGAACCCTTGGGGACGCGAACGATGTCTCGGATCGTCCGTTCGTTCTTGCCGGGGCTGTGCTTGGGTTCAAACAAGTGCCCCGCCGTGACAACGCTGTCGTAGAGCGACTCGGCAATCATGCGCCGAACCGGCGTGGCGAGGAGTTGGGTTTCCAATTGAACTCGTGTCGGTTCGTCGCTGTTCGCGGGAGCGTGCCCCCGCTGATAGGCGTCACTACTGGCGATGAGTCGGACCAGTGTTCGCAGATCGTAATCACTCGCGACGAACTCTTCGGCGAGATAGTCGAGCGCGGCGGGCATGACCGGCTTGTTGTCGGCGCGAAAATCATCTACCGGTTCGACAAACCCGCGCCCAATCAGCGTCTTCCAAACCCGGTTGACCAGGACGCGAGAGAAATACTTGTTACGCGGGTCGGTGACGTTGGCCGCCAACTGCTCGCGCAACTCGCTCGGCTTGTAGAGTCCCTTTTGGACATCGATCTTCCGGATGTCTCGCTTGGAGTCAGCCAGGGCGAGTTCTTCCGCCAGCTTGCCCGTCGTGGCTTTGGCGACCTTGTCCGAAGCACTGTCCAGCAAGTCATCGACGGACGGTCGCTTGTCTACCACGGGAATGGCCGCGAGCTTCGCGGCCCGAGTCGCCGCGAGACGTTTGATGTAACCGGGCGTCTCGTTCGATTCATCAATCGGGAATGGGAAGCGGGCGGGAAGCGGTTTGCGATCAGCCGCCGGTCCCACTCCTTCCGGTGGCCACAGGATGGATGTCTGGTCCATCTCCGTGGCATACACGATCTTGGTGAGCTGACTCTCGTACCGGCGCGTCTTTCCATAGAACGCCGCCATGTCATAGAAGTCGCGGCGCTTCCAGACATCAAACGGATGATCGTGACACTGAGCACACCCGATATGAACTCCCAGAAACACTTGAGATGTCACGCTCGCCATTGCCAACGGATCAGCATCATCACCCAGCACAAAGCCGACCTCGGGAACTCGTCCAGCCTTGCCGTTTGAGGAAATCAGCCGCCGACTCAACTCGTCATACGGCATCCCCGTCTTGACCGCGTTGTGGACGTAGGCGATGAGAGCCGCTCCGCCCGTCGCTTGCGACCGCAGCCGCAGCATGTCGGCGTAAAAAATCGTCCAGCGATCCGAGAACCGATCGTCCTTCAACAAGTGATCGATCAGTTTCTGTCGGCGACCCTCGACAGGCCACGTGGCGAAGTCAGTCACCTCGGCCTCGGTCGGAATCCGTCCGATCAAATCGACATAGACCCGTCGCAGAAACACCGAGTCATCCACCACGGGCATTGGCTCGATTCGTCGTCCCGTTGACAAACTCTCGTTCGCCTTGGAGATGATTCGATCTAAGTCACCACCCGACGCACTGCTCGCCAGGCACGCGCACGCTGCCAGAAAACCCACCACGATCACAGACGGAAGTCTTAGCCTCACACTCTATTCCTTTGCAAAAACCGAATGGGCAGACCGGCGGAGTCATCTCGCAAAGCGTTCCTCGAATCGGCACATCTTGGAAATAAGTGACCATTGATGTCAACTCAACTGTTTCTTGAACCTCAACGCGACAAGGTTACATCAATTTTGCAGATTTCAACGCCGTCAGCAAAACGTGACATCGAAAGGTCGATCCTTCCTGGAGATCCCACTATCGTTGCGGAAGGGCGACTCGGATCACGGCATTTCACCGTAATTGACAGCGTGCCCCACGAACCGCCGTCGTCATTCCCCGGCGCAGCCACTTTGTCACAACGCAACGCCGCGAGTGACTACCTTTGACTGACACTTGGCCCCTGATCCGAAGCGATTCGGCGCGGAACGCCCGTGCGTGACGTGGCTCGTTCCAGCTCGGCCGCCACCGCCGCCGTCGTCGAATGTTCCATCCACGACAGACTGACCAGATGCAGATCGCTCTGCCGCAACGGTCGATCACCGAACGGCGCCAGCGGACAGCCGACGATCACCAGTAGTTTGCTCGAACCGATCTGAGCTGTGTGGTCGATCAACCACACCCAGTCGCCGCCCGGCAGCGGACGTTGCAACGCGCAGCAATTCAACCGCAACAGCCACGCACGAACCGCTCCGCACGACGGCAGGGCCACACCCAAACCCAGACGCGTCCCGATCCACCGCGACCCCGCCGCCGCGCATCGACGCGCCCGTCTGCAACACGAGGTCCGTCGCCAAGGGGACGACCGTCGCCGAAAACCGCCCGCCACGCACCGGCGGACTCAGCGCCGCAGTCGTGAGCTTTTTTTGGCTCGTCACGCAGTTGCTCGGCGCTGCTCCGCGCCGTGTCGAATTCCCGTCGCAACCAGTCGCTCCGCAGCTAGGAGCGTGTCCCGGTAATTGAGTTGGGGGAGTTTGAATTTAATTTGGCGGGGGTGGTCGGTTGTTTTTGGGTTGGGGGCGGGCCGGTCAGGCCGGGCCGGTCAGGCCGGGGCGCCCGAGTTTGAGCAGGTTGTGGGTCAGGCAGACGAGTTGCCATTCGGCTTTCGTCTTGCTGATCCCTCGCATCGCGAACTGGCGGAAGC
>JAYVOX010000301.1:0-25515 GCA_043757695.1 Schlesneria sp. | reverse complement strand
GGTGTTACCCGGATCGCGGCCGATCCGAATCTCGGGCGAGTCCGACTCGATGAGGACGCGTTTCGCTTCGTGAACCTTGTTAAACCAGATTTTCATGGTGAGTCGAGCGGCGAGAGTCGAGTGGTGAGAGTCGAGTGGTGAGAGCCGAGTGGTGAGAGCCAGAGAGCCAGAGAGCACCGGCGTCACAATAACCGCTGTCCGACCGACTTCCCACTCTTGTCCCCTCGCCCCGGCTCTTCTCAGTTTCAAAGTAGGGTGGGTCGAGTCTTCGAGGCCCACCGATTGCCAAACGACTTAGTCCTTCAGCTGCACTGTGCAATGGCATCGCGAGGCTGCGGGCGACGTGCCCGGACGACAAGTTCCGCAACGGCCCGCAGGCGGTCGAGTACGCCACCAAAGCCTGCGAACTGACGGGGTGGAAGAACGAGGCTTACCTCGATACGGTCGCAGCGGCCTATGCCGAAGCGGGCGACTTTGCGAAGGCGGTCGAGTGGCAACAAAAGGGCATGGACCTCGCTCCCGCCGACCAGAAGGCTGACTTCGAATCGCGGCTGAAGCTGTATCAGGATCACAAGGCGTATCGCGACAAGTAACCCGGCGGATGGGCACTCCTGCCCGTCCGGTTTTCGCTTTCACTCCGTTCGTTTTCAAAAACCGGCTCTCCGCCATCCATGTTGAAAACAGTGTTTTCTGAGCGGCACGGCGCTCAGATTGGATTCCAACACCAGTGGCGGAGAGCCCAAAAACCAAAGCCGGACGGCCAAGAGTGGCCATCCTCCGGTGGCACCCGGCGAAGAACCCCTCGCCCTCTCCCCTCCAAGGCGAGGGGACAAGAATCTGGCCGAAGACTCGCCAGTGCTTCGTCCATTTCGACTCGAAGACACTGGCGGCCCCAAGCCGCCGCCAGTGGCACCCGTGCGTATTGTCTGTCGAGTTAGTCACGTCCAACCGGGATGACTTGGTGGACCGCCCGGACGGCTGGCTGGGCCTCCCGGATGACATTCTCACCCTCCGGGACGCCTGCCCGAGCCGTCAGGATGACTTTCTGAGCGTCCGGGATGGCTAGTTGGCCGTCCGGATACCCGTAGGGTGGGCACTGCTGCCCACCACAATCGGTCGTTGATGGTGGGCAGTGCCCACCCTACGGAAGGTATGGCCTTCGACTTTCCGGACAGACACCTAGTTGGCCGTCCCGGATGACTTCCTCGGCGTCCGGGATGACTTTCTGACCCGTCCCGACGCCCCCCGTACTCAACCCGCCCGTCCCTTCACGGCTCTTCCCAGTTTCAAAGTAGGGTGGGTCGAGTCTTCGAGGCCCACAGATTGCCAAACGACTTACGGCGGGTGGCCGTGGCTGGAGCCGCTTTGGGCGAAGCCACGGAGACGGATTTCAACTCAACCGGCTGGGGCTTCGCGAAGCCGCTCCTGCTCCAGCCACCCCGCCGGTTAATTCAACGTGACGGAGTGCGGTTGCTAATCCGATAGCGATTACGGGGTCGTTCACTTCCCGTGATGTTCACTTCAAATGATGTTCACTTCAAGAACGGTGCGGCATGTCAAATTCGGCAACGGGCGCAGCGGTGTTACCGACTGTCATGGAAAGAGCGATCACTCCTGACAGCGTCGAATCGAGGGGTCTGACTGGTGATCGTCATCCATCGGACGCTGGGACGAACGTGTTCTTGGCGGTGGAACAGATCATCGGGAGCGAGCTGCACGAAGCCGAGCAAGCGTTGCTGGGAGAACTGGCCAACGAGCATCCTTATGTCAGCGATCTCCTCCAACACTCGACTCGCTTTCGAGGCAAGCGATTGCGACCGATGTTGCTGCTGCTGACGGCGAAGGCGTGTGGTGGGATCACGCACGAACACAAAGTTCTCGCGGCGGTTGTGGAAATGATCCACCTCGCGACGCTCGTCCACGATGACGTTTTGGACAAGGCCGAGACGCGCCATCACGTCGCGACGGTCAATGCGCGGTGGAACAACGAGACGAGCGTGCTGTTTGGTGACTACCTCTTCACCCATGCGTTTCATCTGGCGAGCAGTCTGCCGACGACCTACGGTTGTCGCTGCATCGGTCACTCCACAAATCTTGTCTGTGTGGGCGAGTTGTCTCAGATCAAAGAACGCGGCAACCTCGACCTGACAGAAGAGGCGTACTTCCGGATCATCAACGGTAAGACGGCGGAACTGACGGCGTTGTGTGGGCAGCTCGGTGCTCATTTTGCCAATGCGGGCGAGGCCACGATCACGGCGATGGAACAGTACGGTCGGTCGCTCGGTCTGGCATTTCAGATTGCCGACGATGTTCTCGACTTACTGGGGAGCGAGGAAAAAACAGGCAAGACGTTGGGCAGCGATCTCAGCCAGCAGAAGTTGACGCTCCCGCTGATTCGCCTGCTGGCCACGGCCTCAGAACCCGACGCGACTGAGATTCGTCGCCTGCTGGTTCAGCCGGATGCTGCCACGCGCAGCCGCCTCGCGTCGTACTTCGAGCGCAGCGATGCGTTCGAGTACACCCGTCGTCGTGCTCAGAACCTCGCTCAAGCCGCCCGCAGCCAACTTCACCTCCTGCCCAATACAGCGGCCAAGCGCGTCTTGGCCGAAATCGCCGACTTCGCAGTTCAGCGCACGTTTTGATACGTCCGTTTGTGACCGTTTTCTGCGATGACGTTGTTCACGAGCTGCCCGCGTTGCAATTCAACCGTGGCTGGCTACTCTGCTGCCGACTTGAGGCGGAGCCTCGCGAATTTCTGTTCGCACCGTGACGGCAGGGAGCCGAATCGAGTGCCGTCTTTGCGAGACTACGATGCCCGTTTCCAATTCCCGTTCTGCCGCCAAAGCCAGTTCCGTTGCTGCCATCGATCCTGCGTTATCGCTCAAACCCAAGTCCGAATCGAAGCCCTTGCCGATCAGCTTGTGTGGCTGCACGGTCGAAGTTTCGACGTTGACCGCTGCCGAGATTCTGGGAACGGTGACTTGGGAGCGAGGAGCTGATCCCGCGTTGAAGGCCGCCGCCGCCGAAGGCGATCTGACGAAAGCGCGAGTCGCGCTGCAGGCTGTATTTCAACCGCAGGCTACGGGACGTGAATCGGCACTGGGCTGTGGAGCGCGGACGCTGTGGTCGCTGGCGGCGTTTCCGGATGAGGCCGATTTGGGGAAGCTGTTGGTGAAGGTCGGCGGTTCGTCGGGAAAGGCTCGTTCGGGAGAGAAACGCGCGACGAACAAGGCTCCCAAAACGTTGGCTCAACGTGTCGAGCCGCTGATTCGCTGGCTGGCCGAAGAGGACGACGAAGAACTGGAACAAGGATCGGTCTTCGGATTGGTCGCATCGCTGGAAGTGTTGGCTCTGACCGGAGCACGCTTGCGTCCCGAGCAGTTGTGGAAGTTGTGGAGACAAACGCTTTCTCAAGTCGCGCGGCGGATGAGAACGACGCCGGGCGAGGACGATCACGATCCGACGATTCCGGCCGATGTCCAATTGATCGAGCGCGGTGAAGTCCCCTTTGTCGCGGGCGTGCTATTTGGCGATGTGGCCGGTGCGGCGGAACTCGTCAAGCAAGGGCGCAAAACGCTCGCGAGGACTCTCAGCGAGAATGCCGATACGGACGGCACGCCGCGCGCGGAGATGCTGGAGCGGTTGCCGCTGTGGCTCGCGCCGCTGATTCGTGCCACGCTGGTCGCACGCCGCTTTGATGTGAAGTTGTGGACGGACGACCAAGAAGAGTTGCTGCGATCTGTCGTGGAGCGAGCGATCCCGCTGTGTCGTCCCGATGGCAAAGCCGCGCTATCGATCGTTAAAGGTTGCGATCCCCTTCCCGTCTTGGTCGCGGCGGCGGAGATGTTCGATCTTCCCGCCATCAGTCCCGAAGGTGGCTATCTGCAATCGGTTAAGCGCGTGATCGCCGGTCAGCCCGCGCGGCGCGTTCGCAACGATGGCGTCACGACCATGCCCTCGAACCAATCGGACTGGGCGCGGTTCGCGCTGTTGCGCAGCGATTGGTCGGTACAAGCGGACAGCGTGGCGGTGGCTCATCACCGTCAGTTTCCGCAGATCGACGTGACCAGTTCGGGTAAGCCATTGTTGCACGGTGACTGGACACTCAACCTGCAACTGGGTGATGCGGTGGTGGAACTCGCATCCGAGTGGTCGTGCGTCTGCTGGCAGAGTGATCCCGATGCCGACTACATCGAACTGCAAATGAGCGGGCCGGGAAAAATTCGGGTCGAGCGCATCATCATGCTTTCGCGCACCGATCACTTTCTCTTGCTGGCCGATTCGGTCTCGGGAGTCCCGAGCGGCCGGATCGAGTACCACGCGACGCTGCCTCTCGCCGAGGACATCATTGTGCGACTCGACACACCGACGCGTGAGGCCCAACTGACCATGCGGGGTCTCAAGGCCCGCGTCTTTCCGCTGGCGGTTGCACAGGATCGTGTGATGAGTTCGCCGCACGAGTTCACTGCGACGGCGGAACGACTGTCGCTGAAGCAGGTGGCTCAGGGCGAGGGCCTCTTCGCGCCGATCCTCATCGACTGGCATCCCGACCGAACGCGTGCCGACGCACAATGGAGATCACTCACCGTGACGGAAGCAGGACGTGTCGTCACGCCAGACATCGCGGCCGGTTATCGTTTGAAGTTGGGCGACCTGCAACTACTCGTCTTCCGCAGTCTGAAGGAGACGGGCGAATCGCGCGCGGTCCTGGGGCATCACACTCGGAATGAAACGGTCGTCGGCCGCTTCGACAAGACCGGCAACGTCGATCCGATTCTCATGGTCGAAGCGACGTAGTGCTGTGTTCGGTGTCGCGCGGTCCCGTCGGCGGAGCGACGGGACGACAGTATGCGAACCGATCGAACTTCAACGCCGCCATTACTTCTCAACACTGGCCGTCACCGCGAGGTGGTTGCGAATCGTGCCCAAGCCGAGGACATGGCGCAGGCATTCTTGAGCCATCTGCTTTTGGAAGTAGCTGCGAACCGTTCCCGTCAGCAGCACTTCTCGATCGACAACTTCGACCTGGATCGGTCGGCCGATGAGATGTGGTGCGCGCGCGAGAACGAGATGAATCCGGTCACACAAGTCGCGACTGTCGTGAGCATCATGCACGATGTACGTCTGGGGCATGGTCTGACTCGATGAAACTTCACACGTGAGCGAGCGACAAGAGTGCCGCGCGAGAGAAGCGGCGTTCTGGTCTCATCGGGTTTCGCCTATGCGCGAATCGAGGATCGGCAGGAGTTGCCGATGGACAATGGAAAACTCGCGTCAGTCCTGCGGAATGGAACGATTCTGCGGAGAGGCCGGTGACTCGATCTTGAGACGCCTCAAGTCTCCTGCGAGATTTCCGAGTCCTTCCAGCACTGACCGTCGCCGTGACTGCCATTTCGCGAGGCCCCCGCTCATGCCCTCGACACTCTTCAACGTCTTGTTCGCTTGGAAGTGTTCCAGCACGCATCACAAGCTGGCGCTCGACGCGCTGCACCAGATTCAAGGCGACTCGGCCGAGAACTGGCGGAACCTGTGTCTCGCGCACATCGACATTTACTTGGATGGCTCGAAGGCTCCCGACAACAAGTTCAAGGACTTTCGCAACCACGTGCTGCACGTGCGCGACAACTACTGGGGCGGTGCCATCGCGGCGACTCAGTTGTGGTACGGACGGACGGTCGAAGCGTTGCGCGCGAAGAAGTGGAGCGACGCGATCTATGCGGCGGGAGTCCTCAGCCATTACTACACCGACCCGATCCAGCCGTTTCACACGGGACAGTGCGAGGCCGAAGGGATCGTGCATCGCGCGGCCGAGTGGAGCATTGCCTGCGCGTATCGCGAGTTGACCGACATCCTCGAAGCGGACCTCGGCGGTTGGCCGGTGGTCGCTGTTCCGGCGGGAGACAACTGGCTGGCGAAGATGGTGGTCGCGGGAGCCGATCTCGCCAATCCGCACTACGAACTGTGCCTCGATCACTACGATTTGAAGAACGGTGTGAAGGATCCGCCGACGGGACTCGATCAGGAGATGAAGGACTGTCTCGCAAAGCTGATCGGCCACGCCGTTGTCGGTTACGCGCGCATCATGGAGCGAGCCTTCACCGAAGCGAACGTGACTCTCCCCGCGACGAACATCACGTTGCTCGGTGTGCTGGCCAAGCTGACCATTCCGCTCTTCTGGATCACCAAGAAATTGAAGGACTCGAAGGAACGCGCGATCGTGGAAGCGACGTTCCGCGAGTTTGCAGCGACCGGCAAAGTGATCGAGACGTTGAGCGACGATGACTTCGCGATTCGGAAGGCTCACGCCGAAGAAGTGCGGAAGATCCCACTGACTCAACTTGATGACGAGGAGCCGCGTCCGGTCGGAGCCGCGCACGGGATCGGTGCGCCCGCGCGGCCGCGCCCCGCCGCGCAGCCGCGTCCCACAGCGCGGCCCTCGGCATTGCGGCAGACGGTGCGGATTCAGCCCGCGCCGCGTGAGCCTGCACCGAGCAAACCGTCATCAATCCCCTCGACCAAGCCGCCCGCTCGCCCCGCAACGCCGCCGATTCACGCCGCCGCTCCAGAGACCAAGGTTGCGCGCGTGCCCGAGATCACGAGTCGCGTCGCCGAGGCTTCGCGTGCGTCAGAGATAGCTCCGCGCTATTACCTCACCGTCGAGATGCCCGTTGAGAAAGCTCCGTCCATTGGAGCGAAGACAGCGGCGTTGCTGGAACACCACGGCGTCCACACGGTCGGCCACTTGCTGTCGATCGACCCCGACAAGTTGGCGAAGTTGCTCGGGGAACGTCACATCGACTCGAACACGATCCTGACTTGGCAGATGCAGGCAGACCTCTGCTGTGATGTGCCGAACTTGCGCGGGCACGACGCGCAGATTCTCACCGCGTGTGGCATCAGCCATCGCGGTGAGCTGGCGGCTTCTGACGCCCCGACGCTGCTCAAGCAGGTCGAGGGTTTCGTCACCAGTCCCGCAGGCGAGCGGATTCTGCGAGGGGCAGAACACCCCGACTTGGTGGAAGTCACCAACTGGATCGCGTGGGCCAACCGACCGCACCAGTCGCAGGCGGCGTGACCGTACTACTCACGATCCGTTTCTTCGAGCGGCGCGAAGACTTGTAGGACGGACGCCCCGTCCGTCCTACAAGCTTCCGTTGAAATGCTGTTGCTTCAAGACACGTCACGGATGGACGGGGCGTCCATCCTACGTTTGGTTGCGGCTCGGCCGCGCTGGGGCATCCGAGGTCTGGTCGCTCTGCACGCGTGTCACTCGGGATGCTGTGGCTGCGGCTCCTGCAATTCGCGCAGCCAGATGTTTCGGAACCGGATCGGATTGCCGTGGAACTGCAAGCGGATGGGAGCGGCTCCGTGAGCGTGATAGCTCGGCGGTTGTTCAAAAACGGTGTCACCGAGTAGCTCGGTGTGGTTCTGCACGAGGACTCCGTTGTGCAACACGGTGATGTAGCCGGGCTTCACGAGCGTGTCGTGTTCGTTGAAACGCGGAGCGGCGTAGATGATGTCGTACGTTTGCCATTCACCCGGCTTACGGCAGGCATTCACCAGTGGCGGGCGAGTCTTGTAGAGCGCGCCTGCCTGGCCATCGAAATACGTCTTGTTCTCGAAGGAGTCGAGAACTTGGACCTCATACCGGTTGCCGAAGAAGACGCCGCTGTTGCCTCGCCCCTGACCGCTTCCCGAGACCTGTTCCGGCGTCGCCCATTCGATGTGCAACTGACAGTCGCTGAACGAAGCCTTGGTGAGAACGTCACCCTTGCGCGGTGAGCAATAACCGTCTTGCACTAGCCAGGCGTCGCCATTCTGCCATTGCGCCATGTCGGTCCCGTTGAACAGGACGATGGCGTCGGAAGGAGGACCGCCGACGGGGCCGGGTTCGATCACAGCCGGCTCGGGCCAGACGATGCCACTGACCCACTCCTTGCTGACCGCCAGCGAACCGATCGCCAACGTGATTCCAAAGACAAACAACCGGCTGGTCCAACGTGAGCGAGACGATTCAACGTGCGGCATGGCGAGCGATTCCCACAGGTGACACGAACAAGGTCGAACCACATGGCAACGACCGCGACGGATCGTAGTCGTGTCGTCGTCGGCTTTCCAACGACGACTGCACCGTAGGACGGGCACTTCTGCCCGTCCGAATTTTGCGAGAAGGTCACGGAAGCCAAGGCCAGACGGGCAAGAGTGCCCATCCTACGGTGTGGATTTGGAGGCGGTTCCCCGTCACTTCAGATCAACTCGATGTCCTCGATCTGGGGCAGACTGGCGGCGTGTGTGGGGACGACCATGTCTGCCTGCCAGAAGGCGGAGAGTTGCTTCACGATGTCGATGAACTTGTCGAACGCGAGCGGTTTGGTGAGGAACGCTTCCACGGGGAGTTCATGCTCTGCAAACGAATCGCCTTCGCCCGTCATCACGATCACCGGGAGTTGCTTCAGTGACGCATCGGCTCGCAACCGCGCCAGCAACTCGGTGCCATCCAGCCCCGGCAAATTCAAATCGAGCAGCAGCAGGTCGGGGCGTGGGGCTTGCGTGTAAGCTCCCTCACGTTGCAGGAACTGCCACGCCTCGGCTCCGTCGGTCAGCCAAGTCAGCCGATGCTGCACGTGACCATTCTTGAGCGCACCGATCGCCAGCCGCGCGAAGGTCAGGCTATCTTCGACGAGCAGAATCTCCATCGGTCGGCCAACGGTGTCGTGCGTCATGTCGGAAACTCATGTTGAAGTTGGATGACATGGGCGAGAGCAATCGCCTGTTCGGCGAGTTCCCTCGTCCAGCGTGATGCGGGCTGAAGTTTGTCAGGCTCCGACGCGGTGGAGTGGCGAGGATTGTAAAGAGGCCACTTCGCTCGTGTCAGCAATGAGTTTCTTCGTGAGGCCAGGTTCTCGAAACAGGGAACACCGTACTTTGGCCCAGAACAATCGTCGCTTAATACCTCGCACGGCCATGAGTGAGATATTTAAAGCGAGCCGTGTGCCGTGAGGCCACGGGTTTCCTGCGGCGATCAAGAACCCGCAGCCTGACGGCATGCGGCTCGCCAGTGTCTCAGCTTTGCCCGCGCGGCTAAACGACTCATTGGAATTTGGGAAGTCATTGCGTCCCTGTCCCTCATCAACGCACCAACCCGAAGCACTAGTGAGGGACGCGGACTGCGGTTCCTCGCTCAGGCTTCGGGTTGGTAGGGAGCAGACCGCTTGCGGTCGCTGGGGCCAGCGTTCACCAGCCGAGAGACATATTCGTTTCCACGGCGCGTTGGGCTTCGTGCAGATCGACGCCCGTGTCCTGCATGTAGAGCCGAATCGCGTGGACCTTGTCGCCCTTCGCACGGCTGAGGCAATCGCGGGCCTTGTCGCAGGGTTCGAGCGAGCCGTCGATGCCGAGCATTCTTTTCGAGATCACCCAGACGTCGCGCGGACGCTTGGCGACGCGCTTCACCTGGTCTTCCGGATAGTTTTCGCGTGCGACCGCTTCGGCCGCGACTTGGTCGTTGGCCCAAGCGATCATGATGTGTGCGTTCGTCTCGATCTCGTACAGAGCCATGATGTCACCTCATTTTTCAAACAGGGAAGAACGGAACTCGGACCTGAGACACAGCGGCCGCGCGGAGTATAAGCGGGCGATTCGAGCGGCGTCCACGATTGAGTTCGCGGTCAAGTTGGGCCTCCAACATGGAGTCCCACAGAGAGTCTGGTCGATAACTTCGACGAACAGCGTGCCCGTGGCTGAGTCGCCGCGCGAAGTGGTTGCGGTCGGGTGAAGCCTGAGTGCGAGTTCAATTCGGCTCAAGTCACTTTCAGGGATGGCGGCTTCCCGAGCGGTCAGTTCTGCCGGTGTGAGCGAGAGGGTTTCGTGAAGTCGTCGGCCAGTCGTGCCGAAAGGGTGCCAGCCATGCGGATCGTTGTCGTCAGTTCGGAAGCGGTGCCGTTCTCCAAAACGGGCGGCCTCGGTGATGTCGCTGCCGCGCTGCCGAAGGGGCTTAGCCAAGCCGGGCACGAGGTCACGCTGATTCTGCCGCACTATCCGCAATTGTTCGCCAAGCAACCCGATGCGCCGCCGCTCACATCGACACCGCTTTCGTTGCGAGTCGCCGTCGGACACAAGATCGTCGATGCGCGCGTGCTGAAGAGTCAGCTACCGGGATCGAACGTCACGGTCTACCTGATCGACCAGCCGATCTATTTCGACCGCAAGGGAGCCTATGTCGAGAACGATCAGGACTACCGCGACAACTGCGAGCGGTTCGTCTTCTTCAGTCGCGCGGCCGTCGAAGCCGTGAAGCAGCTCCACTTAAACCCCGACGTGATTCATGCCAACGACTGGCAGACGGGTCTCATTCCGGCACTTGTCGCGGCCGAGCTACGTCGTCAACCGGGACTCGATCGAACCGCGACCGTCTTCACCGTTCACAACATGGCGTTTCAGGGTCGCTTCTGGCACTGGGATATGCACCTGACGGGACTCGATTGGAAGCATTTCAACTGGAAACAGATGGAGTTCTTCGGGCATCTCAACCTGTTGAAAACCGGCATCTCGTTCGCCGACATGGTGACGACCGTCAGCCCGACGTATGCCCGCGAGATTCAAACGCCCGAGTACGGCTGCGGTTTGCACGGCGCTCTCAGCTCGCGCAGCAATGATCTCGTCGGCATCTTGAACGGCGTCGATACCGAAATCTGGAACCCCGCCATCGATCCGTACCTCGCGCAGCAATACACGGCCGATTCGGTGGAGACCGGCAAGGCCGCGTGTAAGGCTGCGTTGCAGAAGCGACTCGGCCTGCCCGTGCTGCCCGACGTTCCGCTGTTCGGCAGCGTGTCGCGGATGACGGGGCAGAAGGGCTTCTCGCTGATCGGCCAATGTGCCGACATGCTGCTCGATCAAGACATCCAATTGGTGTTTCTTGGCAGCGGCGATCCGCACTACGAAGGGATGCTGAAACAACTGGAGGTCGCTCATCCCGACAAGGTCTCGACGACGATCGGCTACAACGAAGAACTGTCGCATCAGGTCGAAGCGGGCTGCGATGCCTTCCTGATGCCGAGCGAGTTCGAGCCTTGTGGCCTCAATCAAATGTACAGCCTGATCTACGGCACCGTGCCGATCGTACGAGCGGTCGGGGGACTGGCCGATTCGGTCGTCGATGCCAACGACCACAATCTCGCGGCGGGCGCGGCCAACGGCTTCAGCTTTCACGAGTTTCGTGGTGAGGTTCTCTTCTGGAACATCTGCCGCGCGCGAAACCTTTACACCGATAAACCAAAGTGGCGCAAGCTCCAACAGACCGGCATGCGCCGCGACTGGTCGTGGAAGCACAGCGCCGCCGAGTACGTCCGCATCTACGAACGTGCGCTGTCCAAACGACGGCTCAGCTCGGAGTGTGCGGGCGATGAACGATGAACGATGAATGATGAAGACGTTTGAACGCCGGATGCCAAGTGAAACTTCGCACGGCCCAAAGTGAGACCTTTGAAGGTAGCCACGTTTCGCCAGAACGTGGTTGTTTGAGCGTCACGCCCGCACTCTGGCGAGGTGCAGCTACGACTCACTTCAGCCCGCGCGAGGTATAAATCAAAGGGGGTCCGTGGTTGAGGTTTTTGGCTGAGACCGGGGACATGCGGGTTACAAACCTGCCGCACCGAGGGCGTTGGTTGTCAGACGCAAGGCGAACTTCGTAGTGTCTCGCCACCACGCACCGCCCCCATCCCAATCGCGATGAGTCTCCTTGATGGAATCTAATGTCACGCCGACTTCGCTATCCGAGGCCGACGCGCTGACTCAACCGGTGCCGGGAGGCTATGTCGAACTGCTCGCCATCGCGGTGCCGATGGTCCTGAGTTCCAGCACGCAGTCGTTGATGCACGTCGTCGATCGCGTTTTCATGACGTGGTACTCGAAGGAAGCGGTCGCCGCCGCGTTACCTGCGGGGATTCTGTTCTGGTCCTGCCTTAGCTTGCCGTTTGGAATCATTTCGTACGCGAATGCTTTCGTGGCTCAGTACGACGGAGCGAAGCAACCGCAGCGCGTCGCGTCGGCCGTTTGGCAAGCCGCTTATTTTGCCGTGGCTTGCGGCCTGCTCTTAATTCCGTGTGCTTGGTTCTCGGGGGCGCTGTTTGAACTGGTGGGGCATGACGCCAGTGTGCAGTCCTTGGAAGCGGAATACTTTTCGTGGCTCGCACTGGGAGCGGTCTTCGCGCTGCTGCCTGCCGCGTTGTCGTGCTTCTACAGCGGGCGCGGTCAGACTCGCATGGTCCTGTTAGTGAATGGCTCCAGTGTGTTGGTCAACGCGGCACTCGATGCGGTCCTCATTTTTGGCTGGGGTCCATTTCCGAGGTGGGGGATGGCGGGAGCGGCGATCGCCACGAACTTGGCGAACGTCTATGCCACCGTCTGCTATGTGCTGCTGCTGACTCGATCCGACGCGCGTGAGACCTATGGATTTTGGCGAGACTGGCGATTCGATCGCGGGTTGATGCGCGATCTGTTGAAGTTCGGCGGCCCGAGTGGTTTGCAGATGTTTCTCGACGTGGCGGGCTTCACCGCGTTCATCATGATTATCGGTTGGATCGGCAAGCACGAGTTGGCAGCGACGAACATCGCCTTCAATCTCAACACGCTCGCCTTCACACCGGTCATCGGAGTGGGGATCGCCGTCTCGACCCTCGTGGGTCAGCGGATTGGCGAAGGCCGTCCGGATGTGGCCGAGATGTCGGCTCGCAAAGGCTTCGCCGTAGCGGGTGGCATCATGGCGCTGTGCGGTTCGGTCTATGTCTTCGCGCCGCAGGTCTTGCTCGCGCCATATGCCTTCCACGCGGAGGGAGGCAACTTCGAGGAAGTCCGCAGCGTGGTGATTGTGCTGCTGCGGTTCGTGGCTCTGTACTCGTTCTTCGATGCAATGGCGATCGTATTCGGTTCGGCCATTCGAGCGGCGGGAGACACGACGTTCTCGATGCTCGCCACGTGCCTCTGTGCGTGGGGGTTACTCGTCCTACCGACGTATCTGACGTGGAAGTTCTACGGGCCGAGTCTCTTTTGGAGTTGGGTCTGGTGTACGGTCTACGTCACCGTCTTGGGCTTCGTGTTCATGCTCCGCTTCCGCACCGGTCGTTGGAAAACGATGAACCTGATCCACTACGAATCCTCGCCGCTCCCCGAGACGCACCCGTAAGGATTCGCACATCAATCAGTGGCAGTCGTAGCCGAACTCGTGAGAGTTCGGACTGAAGTCTCACGAGTTCAGCTACGCCAGTTATTCCTGCGAGAGTCCTAAAGCGACCGGCAGGAGATGATTTGCCAACCTCGCACCGTGAGCGACGGCGTCGCGCAATGGGCTCACTCGCTCAAGCGGCGGAGACCGTGCGAGGGAGATACCTCACGCGGCCTGAAGTGAGACGTAGCCGCACCTCGCCAGAGTGCGGGCGGGAAGCTCAAAAAGCCCACGTTCTGGCGAAACGTGGCTCCATTCCAATGTCTCACTCTTGGCCGAGCGAAGTATCAAGTCGCCGCTCAAATCGTTGGCGGTACCACCGGCAATGGACTGACACGAAGCTTACGCGCCTTTGCGGAAACTTCGCAGCGGAGACTTCACTGAGAGGGTGCGAGGACCAGCGAGGTTTCGGCGGTCACTGGGAGGCCCCGCTCATCGCGCGTTGTCGCGCGAATCGTGAGTGGGCGGAGGCCGAAGCCACTGGCGGAAGCGTCAACCTGGACTTGAAGTGTTCCGGAGTTCTCACCAGCCAGTATCTCCAAGGGCGCTGCGGTGACTCCCCGACAGCCATGAGGGACGACCAAGTCGATGGCCACGGAGTTGGTTAATCCGCGATCCCGTTGCAGGCGGAACGGCAGTTCAATTCGTTGCCCTTGAGTCGCGGAGTACGTGGCACGCGGAAGTTGGACGGCGAGGCGTCCGGGATCGACCAAGGCGATCATTTGATTGTTCTGGTCGTTTGAGCTGTAGCTCACGGTGTGCAGAGTGCTGTCGGAGTCAGTCACTACGCCGGAGACGATGAGCGTCGAGCGACAGGTTCGGCCGATCTCCATCAAGGGTGGCAACGTGACGGCAAACTCGAAGTCGTTCTGTCCGGAGGGAATTGTGATTGGAGACGCGGTGACGCCCTGGAGGTGTCGCCCTTGCCGGTCAGCCAGTTGCACCTCAAGCGGTCCTTCAAAGCCGTTCCGTTCCACTCGATACTTGCGGACGAAGACCGCTCCGCGCGGGATGAACTTCGTTTCAAAGCTGCCCACGAACTTGAACGGCGTGGGCAATGTGACTGCGAGCCAATGCGCGGTGTCGCCCGCAGCCAACGGGACTGTTTCCGACACACGAGCGGTGCGAACCAATTCCGAAGTGCCTTGCGTGGAGCGGCCGATGATCTTCAGTGGAACCGCCGTGATTCGGGCATCCGCATCCGCTTTGAATTGGAGCTGTATGTCATTCTGATTCGGGGCGATCACGATGGGCGAAGGAGATGCGAGCGCGACTCCCGGCGGGAGACCTTCAACTTCAATTGTCACCGGTTCGCGAAAGCCCGGTCCTCGGTCGATCAGCACTTTGATGCTGGCGGACTTGCCTCGTTCGAGGTTCGTGAAATCCGCCGTCAACGACAGGTTGAAATTGGGTTGCTCGGTCGAGGTGACTCGCACTCGGTACGCAAACCGAGTGTCTCCGCGTGAGGTCAGTCGGTCTCGCACATGCAACCGGTATTCACCATCGGCTGGTGCCGTGAAACGCAAGCGAGCATCGGTTTGCCCGGTGCCGGAATCGTCGGCCTCGACGAACAGTTTCGCACTGGCATCGGTCAACTCCAGCACAGAATCGAGCGGTGAGCCGAGTCGAGCAGCGCGGGTCTCAAACTGGTACTCGGTCCCTTTCGTTGCGGTGAAACACCAAACATCGACATCGCCGGGTTGTTGAATGCGGCCGTTCAAAACGATGGGAACGGCGAAGGCTTGGGCGACAGTGTCGTTCGGCTCGACTTCGAGCAGGTTATCGAAGTCATCCACATCGAGTTTGACCTCGCCCCAGGCCGACTTCGCGTCCTCCATTCGCCAAATAAATTCGGTCCCTTCGCGAGGAAGGGTAATCTCAGCTTCAGGCTGAGGCAGATTAACGCCGCTGAGTCGCAACAACGTTCTTGCGCCACGACGACCTCCCAATGGATAGGCAGCATCGAGGAACGGCCCGGCTGTGATGGTCAGTCGGTAAACGTAATCTTGCAGTCCACGAAAGGCGATGTCGTGAATGCGAACTTCGTACAAACCATCGACAGTCGCCGTGAATTTCAACGCGGGAGTCGAGACGCCTTCCGGGAGTTGCTCACCGAGTGATCGTCCTGCCGAGTCGCGCACTTCAATCCGGGCTTCCAATGGGGAACCGAAAGACGACGTTGCAACGGAGCATGTCACGATCTCGTCCGCCTTCGCCGTGAAGCACCACGCATCGACATCTTCACGCGGAAAGATGCGACCGTTGATTGTGATCGGCAGCGCCACTTGAACAGCGGGAATGGCTCCTTCAAGCTCGTTTTCGACGACTTCGGCGAAGTCACCCACGACAAAACCGAGCGGCGGTGTGACCCCTTGCGATGTCGCCAATCGCCAGGTCGATGTCCCGAGTGACATCGCTGGAGCAATTGTCACTGAAGCCAAAAAGTCTCGAGGGTAGTCCTCTTTCTGCTGAGAAGCCGGCTGCGGAATGAGCGGGCCTTCAAACCACAGCACGCCGATCGGAAGCAGACGTTCGACTTGGATGAGACTTCGGTTTGAACTCAATAATCGAGGGGAGTCATGCAGATTACATCCCCCCAATCGTGTGGCGGCGGTTGTGCCGCGTTTTCCGCCAGCAGGAAACGAGTAGTTGGCCGTAGGTGCCTCTGCAAACAGTCGAGAAGACAGTCCGAGTTCTAACGCGAAGACAGCGATAAGGCGTGTGATGTTCGTGATGCGCATTTTAATATCTCGCAATCGTCTGCGGATGGGGGCGTACATTTCATTGATAGGGTACGCATTCGATCAACTCAATTTCCATCGAGCAGCCTTGCCGGATCGCTACGAACTTGGCCGTTCTCGCTCCAACATCATCAAATCCGGCCCCAATTATCAACCACTTTTATAGCTGAACCAATTGCGAGTTTGTGATGTCCGAATGGCTCGTAGGATCTGATTTCCATCACCAAAGAAAAGGGGCGTTTGGGGCTTTCGATAGGGCGGCGATGAGTCGCAAAGTTGAAACACCAAAGAATTCTGGCTGAAAACAGCCCTTCGATGATTGACAACTTGAACTGACAACACTTTACTCTGCCCCCGTGCAGCCACTGAATGAGTGTGCAAGACAAGGATGTCGAACAGGGAAATGGATTTTTCTGAGTCGCGAGATCATAACCTGAGGAGTAGGAAATGTCGGAAGCGAAGAAGGCGAAGTCCAAGACGGAAGTTCTCACGGCCTTGGCCGAAGCTACCGGATTGACCCGTAAGGATGTTGGCAATGTGTTCACCAGCTTGAGTGAACTCATTGGCAAAGAAATCGGCAAGAAGGGACCGGGCATGTTCAGCTTTCCGGGCCTGCTCAAGATCACCGTAATTCGTAAGCCTGCCACGAAAGCGACCACTCGCAAGAATCCGTTCAAGCCCGATGAAATGATGGAAGTGAAGGCCAAGGCCGCCCGTAACGTTGTCAAAGTTCGGCCGCTCAAGTCCCTGAAGGAAATGGTGTAGCCTCCCCCCACGCGAGCAACAGACTGCTGGTTACTCGCGCGAGGCTCCCGGTTGAAAGGAGCTTATTATGCTTGTGCTGTCTCGCAAGAGAAACGAAAGCATCGTCATCGACGGCTCAATTGTGATCACGGTTGTGGAAATCCGTGGTGACAAGGTTCGACTTGGTATTGAAGCCCCTCGCGAAATACCGATCCACAGGCAAGAAGTTTCAGCGGCGATCGCTACCGAGTTGGAATTGTCGGTCTTGGCGAATTTGGACGGCGAAGAATGAGCGCTCGTCATGAGTTGCTGTAGCGTGTTGTTTGGGCTGCTGATGTTTGATGTCTGCTCTGTTTTTCTCATTGTTTGATCGGCCCCATCGTCTAGAGGCCTAGGACAACGGATTTTCAGTCCGTGAACTGGGGTTCGAATCCCCATGGGGTCAGTTTTCGGTTGAGGTGAGAACAGCGCAGATAGAAAAGCCCTTGGTCTCCAAGGGCTTTTTTGTTTTCTCCGCACATCCTGATGATTGGCATTCGGAGGTTGATGTCAGAGTTGGCAATGTGTTCTCTGAACAAAGCGCTGTCAAAAAGCGTTGCGAAGTCAGTTCTCGACGCCCCTTGCCGCTCCGGTGACCGGTCATCGAATTTTGAGGCTTGCTACAGCCAGCAGCGCCAGAAGCGCGGAACCAATCCAGAATCGAATGACAATTTTCGTTTCAGAGAGGCCGCGAAAAACGAAGTGGTTGTGGAGCGGGCTACATGCAAGGATCCGCTTACCCGTCAGCCGGTAGCTGGCGACTTGAGCGATCACACTGAGTGTCTCGATGACAAACACGCCTCCCACAATGACCAGCAACACCTCTTGCCGTACGACCAAGGCTCCATAGCCCAAGAGCGCGCCCGTAGGAAGTGAGCCGGTGTCGCCCATAAAGACCTCCGCTGGGTGACAGTTGTACCAGAGGAATCCGAGCATCGCTCCGACCATTGCCGCGAAGAGTACTCCCAGCTCACCCGCACCAACCATGTGCGGGATGCTGAGGTATTCGGCCATCAGGCGGTGGCCACTCAGGTAAGACAAGGCCGCAAACGCGAGGCCAGCAAACACGAGGCATCCCGCAGCCAAGCCATCGAGTCCGTCGGTCAAGTTGACTCCGTTGGAACTCCCAACCATGACAAAGGCGGACCACAAGATGAAGCTGACGCCGAGGAACAGGCTGTGTCGGCCCACGGGAAGTACCAAGTCCAGTCCTTGTGACTGACTCAGTTGCACCATGTAGAGCCACGAAGAAATCGCCAGCGCGAAGACCGTTTGCGCGACGATCTTCTGCCGCGCAGTGAGTCCTCGCCGCTGGGTGCTGATCTTGATCCAGTCGTCCATTGCTCCGAGACATCCGAATCCGATGACGACGAGCAGCGATTGAATCACGTAGCGATTGGAAAGATCGGCACAACAGACAGCCGCCACCACGATCGCCGCCACGATGAACAAACCACCCATCGTCGGTGTGTTGGTTTTGGCCGCATGCAGTTCGTTGAGGCGAGCGGATGCGCTGTCGATTCGTTCGCGAAAACGAGACCTCAACCAACAGATCGCAAACGGACCACAGACGACGGCTGTTGCGAACGAGACGAACGCCGCCAGTGCAATGCGTGCAGTCAGAAAGACGTGAGAGTCGCCCGTCGAAGCCTCCGCCAACCAAAAGCCAGATTGTTTGAGAAACCAAACGAGCATCAGTGGGAACCCGACAAATGCGGTTAAAAGAGGTCCGAAGCAAACTGGGCGAGTGAATCAAATCAGATCTGCGCGGGATGCAATACGGTGCCGGGTGCCGGAAGGATCGCCGCCCGGCACCCGGTCGCTCGTTCCGCCACCGAGACAAACAAAACGACTGACCCAGTAGCCGCTTCACCTGCTCTTGGAGTACTTGCGACCGGCGCGACCCGATCGCCTGGATTCCCGCAAACCCTGCACTCGTGACGGAACGACTTCTCCTGTGTCTGTGTGGACCTGTGTCTGTGTGGACCTGTGTCTGTGTGCTGTTGCGAATAGACCGGCTTGAATCGGGCTGGAGATCAGGGATCAGGCACAATGTCGCTGAGTCGCGTCGCCTCGCAACGTGGCTTCGAGGTTGGCTCGGTCTCGCAGCCAGTCGATGATCCGCTCCATACGTGTCATGCGTGAACCTTTGATCAGCAGCGTGTCGCCCGGCTCAAGCCAGCAGTCGAGCACGGCTTTGGCAGTCTCGATGTCGGGAGAGGCTGCGATGCGGTGGAGCGGCATACCGGCGCGTTCAGCTCCGTGTGCAATGTCGTCCGCGTGAGAACCGCAAGCCAACAGGAGATCAATTCCCAGTTGAGCGACCAAGGCACCAATCTGTTCGTGTTCCTGAACGGCGGACGGGCCGAGTTCCCGCATGTCACCGAGGACCATGATGCGGTGACCAATCCCCGGCAGTTCGAGATCCCGCATCATCCGGCACGCGGCGCTGACGGACTTCGGGCTGGCGTTGTAGGTGTCATCGATGACGGTCCACGAACCAATCCGCTTGAGATTGCTGCGGCCTTCGATCGGTTGGAAGTAGGACAACCCCTGTACGAGCGACGCCGCTCGCACACCGATCTCACGGGCGATCGCGATCGCGCACAGTACGTTGGTGAGGTGATGACGCCCGCAGATCGGCACGTCGAACTCGACATCATCCGCCACGAATCGCAGTCCCTCGAAAGATGCCTGAATGCGCGTCGCCTGCAAATGGTTGTCGTCACCCTCACCGACGAAAATCACGGGGCAGGGTGCTCGATCAGCCATTTGCCTCAGAATCGGATCGTCTCCCGGCAGCACGGCGAACCCGGTGGATGGGAGACATTCGAGCAACTCACCCTTCGTTTGGATAATGGCCTCAAGGCTACCGAAACTGGCCAGATGAGCGGGCCCGATGGCGGTGACGACACCAATTTCGGGGACGGCGATCTCCGCCAACTTGCGGATGTCGCCAACGCGGGAAGCTCCCATTTCGAGAACCGCGAACTCGTGTTGATGCTCGATTTCGAGCAGGCTCAACGGCAGACCGATCAAGTTGTTGAAGTTCTTGCGGCTTCGCAGGCCCTCGAATTCGGAGGCGAGCGCGGCGTGAATCAGCTCTCGGGTCGTGGTCTTTCCCACGCTGCCGGTCACACCGACGACGAGCGTCTCAAGTGTCGAGCGGTACCAGTGCGACAAGCGTCCCAATGCGGCGAGCGGATCATCCACCAGGAGGCACGATCCGGTGGCTGTTTCACGGCGCGAGTCGGTTGTCACACAGAGCGCTGCGCCGCGCTCGAGTGCCTGCGGAATAAAGTCGTGACCGTGATTGCGTTCGCCGGGCAATGCCCAGAAAAGATCGCCGGGACGGACTTCGCGCGAGTCGATGCAGACGCGACCGAACGTGACATTGTCCGACGACGCTGCTGACAACTGGCCACCCGTGGCATCGATCAAGTCTCGGAGATTGAGCCGTTCCATGTGTCAGGCACTCGCTCGCCGTTGATGGCCCAGTTGAGGTCGCCATCGCTCCGACAGAATGCCGCGCGCGACTTGCCGATCATCGAACGGAACGTGTCTGCCGCCGATGATCTGTTCGCCCTCGTGTCCCTTGCCGGCGATGAGGACACTGTCACCCGGCCGAGCCAGTTCGAGTGCCCGCTGAATCGCGATGGCTCGATCCGGCTCGACGATCGATTCCGCGTGTGAGGCCGACATGCCGCCGACGATTTCGTCAATGATCGTCAGCGGGTTTTCATTGCGTGGATTGTCGCTGGTGACGATCGCGATGTCTGCGAGCAGCGCGGCGCGACCGAGCAACGGTCGCTTGGCGCGATCGCGGTCTCCACCGGCACCGAACACGCACAGAATCCGCCCAGGCGTGATGCTCTTCAAGCTTTGCAGGCACCGTCGCAAAGCATCGTCGGTGTGCGCGTAATCGACGAAGACCTCAAAAGGTTGTCCGCATTGAATTCGTTCGAGGCGACCGGGGACGCAATGGAATTGCTCGATCCCCGCGACGATCTCATCGGGCGTCAGACCAAGGTGAAACGCGATGGTCGCGGCGGCGACGCAATTGGAGATGTTGTGACGGCCAATCAGAGTCGTCGCGCAATCGACGGTTGTGCCGTGCAGCGACAAGCGGAAGCGACTGCCTTCCATCGATTCTTCGCGCACTTGAGCCGCCACATCGGCTGTCGGTCGCAGCCCATACGAAACGAACGACACCGAATCGGGAACGCGATCACGCACAGACCAGCTTCCGGGGTCATCGGCATTCAGAGCCACGAGTCCACCGGGACGAACGGTCTCCAGCACACGTTTTTTGGCCGCACGATAAGGCTCGTAGCCTTGGTGATAGTCGAAGTGATCCTGCGTAATGTTCGTGATGAGCGCCGCTTCGAGTTCGATTCCGGCCGCGCGTCCCTGATGCAGCGCATGGCTGGAGAGTTCGATGGCAGCGTGAGTCGTTCCGCGCGAAGTCATGCGATGGAGCCAGCGGGCGAGCGAGCGCGAATCGGGCGTGGTGAGACTGGCTGGCTCTGTCGCGAAGCCATCGGAGTACTCGACCGTCCCAAGGACACCGCAACTGCGACCCGCGCGTTCGAGCATCGTGCGAACGATCCACGTCGTTGTCGTCTTGCCGTTTGTCCCGGTGATTCCCGCAACATCCAGGCGTCGCGTCGGGTCGCCCGCCAAGGCTTCGCAAACGCGCGAGTAAGCGGAGCGAACATCGGAGACCACGCACTGCGGGATCGGGACTCCCGCCAGGGGACGGCTCACGAGCAGTCCTGTCGCTCCGCGCGAGATCGCCTCGTGAATGAATTCGGCACCGTCCGTCTTCGCGCCCTGAATGACGGCGAACAGGCTCTGCGGAGTCACTTCGCGGCTGTTCTCGAAGGCATCCGTCGCACAAATGTTGGCACAGCCCACGAAGCTCGCTTGTGGAAACAGACGACGCAGGCTGACTGCGACGGGGAATGTCGAGACCGTTGGAACCACTGCAAATGCCTCCGTGCAGACGAGACCGAATTCCTTCCGGTCGCTGAGCGGCGGACTTGTCCCCGATCAGGTGGAAACGGTCAAGGCGATCTTGCTGCCAGGGATTCCATCGCCGGTGTCACCGACCTGCCAGGCAGTCGCGATGCTCTGGCCCCTGCCCCACGTGACTTTTGTCGGAAACGTCATCGTTGAGGAGTTGCCGATCGCACACTTCGATCAGTTCACGATCCATCACTGGACGGCCGCATCGCAGGAGATCGCGTCGTGGACCGCCGCCGCGAGCCGCGTCAAGTCGTCGTCGCTGTGAGCTGCCGTGACGACGATGCGCAGGCGTGAGGTTCCGCGCGGGACCGTGGGAGGACGAATGGCTCCGACGAGGAACCCGTGCTCCTCAAGTCGATGGGCCACTCGAACGGCAGCGTGGGGATCGCTCAGCGGAATGGGGACGATGGGACCGAGTGAGTTCGGCAGCGGGTCGATCCCCGCTTCATGCAGTCTCCGACGGAACGACTTGGATGCGGTGGCGAGTCGCGCGCGACGACTCGGTTCTGCGGTGATGATGTCGAGTGCGGTGATGGCGGCGGCACACAGCGCGGGGGGCAACGCGGTCGAATAGATCTGCGAGCGAGCCCGGTTCCAGAGGAAGTCGATCAACTCCGGCGATCCCGTGACGAAACCGCCGAGCGCACCGAGCGCCTTACTCAGCGTGCCGATCCGCACGTCGATGAGATGTTCGACACCGAGCAGCTCCGCCGCGCCGCGCCCTTGGTCCCCGAAGACCCCCGTGCCGTGCGCTTCATCCACGATCAAGGCGGCATCGAAGCGCTGAGCCAACTCGCACAGCTCGGGGAGCGGCGCGAGATCGCCATCCATGCTGAAGACCGTGTCCGTCACGATCCAACGGCGTTTGGCGGCGACAGCCTGAGACAGCTCTCGCGCGACCACCGACAGATCGTCGTGCCGATAGACACGCAGCGTTGCGCGAGACAGCCGACAGCCATCGACGAGGCTGGCGTGGTTGAGCCGGTCGCACAGGATCACGTCGCCGGGACCAGCCAGCGCGGCAACTGTCCCGACATTTGCCGCCAGTCCTGTGGGAAAGAGGATCGCCGCCGGCTGTCCTTCAAACTCCGCGAGCCGTCGTTCCAGCCGCTCATGCCAGGGACCGCGACCGCAGACCAAGGCACTCGCCCGTGAGCCGACTCCCGATTCGGCGAGCGCCTGAGTCGCGGCGGCGATCACACGCGGATCACCTGCCAAATCGAGGTAGTCGTTGGAAGCGAAGTTGAGAACGCGCCGACCGCCCACGTCACACCAACCAGCGGGGAGCGGTTGAACATTGCGTCGCTGACGAAGCAGCCCTTCCGATGCCAACTCTCGCAGCTCGTCAGTGATCCAGCCGAGAGTTCGGGACATCAAGCTTGCCAGTGACGGAGAACGAGTGACGGAGAAGGGTGACAGAGAAGAAGTGCGGCGGGAGCGGACGAAGAGTGGGCCGTCGAATCGCTCGGAGCCAATCACGGCATCGGTGACATAGTGCCGCTCCGCCTCCTTATAGACCGAAGCGGCTCTTGGAAGAGCGACGCGCGGGTTGTCAGTTGCGTCCAGAGCGACTTCACTCGTTCGTCCTGTTCGCCGTTGCCGACGAGGAAGTCCAGCGGCAACTCGGGAACAGAGACTTCGATCAACCGTGAGGTGTCTGGTGTGGCCTCCGCCACGGCAACTTGCTGGTCTTCCACGTAGCCGAGCAACTCGCCCGTCTCCCCATTCCAACGTGCGACTCGTCCTTGCCAGTCACCGCTGACCAGCGACAGACCTTCGCGATCAAACGTCACGGCGGCGGTCGGTTGGTTCGCATTCATCTCCGTCCGCACGGTCCAATCGGCCGTGTTCCAGAGGACGATGCGACCGGCAGTGGGAGTCGATGCGGTTCCCGTGGCCACGGCCAGGCGACTTCCATTGGGTGAGAAACGCAAGCTGCTGACGGGAGCCATTTCACGCGGGAGGTCTCGCACGATGTGCCGCGATTCGCTCTGCCAGAGTCGGACATACCCAGCCTGATCGCCGCTGGCGACCCAACTGTGATCCGAGGAGATGGCCACCGAATTGATCGGTTTGTCCGATCCTTGCCAGGCGTGTTGCTCGATGAATTCGGGGGCACTCCAAATTCGGATCGCTCCATCACGGCTACCGGTGACGAACGCACGGCCATCATCCGCGAAGGTCGCGGTGACGATGTGATGCGGCGTCAGGTCGATGGCTCGTTCGTGTTCTCGATCGACGACCCATTGTCGAGTCGCACCGAGGAACACCACGAACCGTTGGTCAGCTGATGAGATCGCCATCTCACCCGAGGCCGTGCGCGACGGCAATCGCGGCGTGTGAGTCGTTAGTAACTGTGAATCGGGAGACTCAACGGAAGCGGGGTCCACTGTCGCAGGAACAGGTGGCTCAAAGACGGCTCCTCCTTCAAACGGCAATTTGGTGGTGGTCGGCTTCAATGACGGAAGGATCGGCTGAGCCACCAGCCACGTTGGTTGAAACGGCAGGCAGAAGACCAAGCCGCAACAGACGACTCGCCCGGCGCGGCTCAGATCCTGTCGTCGCGGTCCGCGCATGATCCACGTCAATCGCTGGCGAAGAAACGGGAGCTGTCCCATCCCCGTACCGAGTGGTGGGACCGAACAACGTCGCTCCGAGATGAAGTCGATTGTTTCGAGAATGGCTTCCGCATAGCAGCGCGGAACCACGGCACCGCGCGTGACGACCCACGCATCGCAGCATTCTTCTTCGGCCGCTTCGATCGCCTGGCGCGCCCACCATACGACCGGATGCCACCAGAACAGGCCGGTCGCAACCAGCGTGAGGAACCGTACCCAATGATCGCCGCGTTGAAAATGAGCCAACTCGTGAGCAAGCAGAGTCTCACGCGCAGCGGCATTCAATCGGTCGAGCAACGCCTTTGGAAAGATCAGCCGCGTCGTGCAACCCGTGGACCACAACATCGGCGACAAGACTCCCGGCATCGACCAGACCAGCGGAACTTGCGAACAGCCGCAGCGCACGGCGAGTCGTCGCAGTTGCTCTTGCACCTCGGTCGATGCGGCCGTTCCGCCGCGCATCGCCTGCTGAAACTGCCGGCATCGCAGCGTCTGAATCAGGAACCAAGCGATCGTTCCAAAGCCCCAGACACCGATCACTCCGGCCATCACGACTTGCGAACCCGACTCTGATCTCAACCAGATCAACGCCGACAGCAACCATATGTGAGGCCAATACGGCGACCGACTGGGGATCGTCGGCAAAGACCTCGGTCGGACTCGGTTCGCCGCGGTTTGAGATTCTGTCGGTTCACTGGGGCCGACGACTGCTGGCCGGTGCGCGGATGACTCCGCCAAGCTCTGTTCGAGCATCACGGCGATCTCGATCACGGGGCGCGAGACCCATTCGCGCTCGAGCAACGGGACGCGAAAGACCGGGGGCGCGAGAAGCTTGACGAGGACCAGCAACCATAAAACGTGCGTCAACGCGGGGCGGCGCAGACTCCACGAAACGACCATCACGATCAACGCGAAGAAGGTCACGATCACAGCATTGAACACAGCGGCTTCGACAAGAGGATGCACGCGACACCTCCGAGACGAATGGAACCTGCATTTGACAACACACTCTTCCGGTTCATCAGCTCCGGATACTCTGATCTCCCGTGGCTAACACTGCGGGAGATTTAAGCGAGCGGCAAGAAGAAATGTCCCCGTAGGATGGGCACTCTTGCCCGTTCCG